>JBEKGL010000245.1:0-6078 GCA_050012815.1 Thermoguttaceae bacterium | reverse complement strand
GGATTTTAACGCAACGCGCGGCGCGAGTGCCGCGGATATTGAGTCTCAGAAAACTAACATTACACGCAATAGCCGGCGGCTAACAGCCGCCGGCGGAAATTCGCTTATATTCCGGCGGTCGTTGACCGCCGGCTAGTGACATTATCAATCTGTGACCCGCTAAACGAAGAACATTTTTATTGTCAATGTCTTTCCCATGTCCAACAAACTCTCCCATCTCGACGGCGCTGAATTTCTCACGCCCCTAACCAAAGGGCTGTGCGAACCCCACGCACCCGCGGCCCTGGGCGTGAATACCGAAAAATCGAGCAAAAGCAACCGCGCCGTAACCGACTCCGTCCCCTACTTCCAGGACTGGCGCGAGGCCGCCCATCAAATCAAGGCTTATGCCCTCGCCAATTTGGACAAATTGCTAGTCGAGTTCGAGCGCAACATCTCCGCCCGGGGGGCCACGGTCCTATGGGCCCGAAACGCCGCCGAGGCCAATCGCCTTATCCTCGACATCGCCCGGGAAAACAAGGTCAAAAGCGTGGTCAAATCCAAGTCCATGGTCACCGAGGAGATGGAACTCAACAGCGTGCTGGAGTCCGAGGACATCCGCGCGGTGGAAACCGACCTGGGCGAATACATCGTGCAACTCGCCCGCCAGAGGCCGGTGCACATCGTCACCCCCGCCATTCACATGTCCGTGGCCGACGTGGGCCGCCTGTTCGCCGATAAACTTAATGAACCCTACACCGTCAAGCACGAAGAACTCACTGCCATCGCCCGCAAACACCTCAGGAACGAATATCTTCAGGCGGGCATGGGCATATCGGGCTGCAATTTCGCCGTGGCCGATACGGGCACGCTGGTGGTGATCGAAAACGAGGGCAACGCCGGCCTTTCCACCGCCACTCCGCCGGTGCACGTGGCATTGATGGGCATCGAAAAAGTCCTGCCCCGCATCGATTATCTGCCCGTGTTCCTCAACCTCTTGCCCCGCAGCGGCACGGGCCAAAAACTCACCACCTACACCCACTTGATCCACGGCCCGGCCCCGGGAAAAAAATTATATGTCATCATTCTCGACAACGGACGAAGCAACGTGCTTACAGACCCGGCGGCCTGGCGGGCACTCTACTGCATCCGCTGCGGGGCCTGCCTGAACAACTGCCCGGTCTATCGCCGCGTGGGCGGCTGGGCCTACGGCTGGGTCTATCCCGGACCCATCGGCTCGATCCTCACCCCGCATTTGATCGGCATGCGCAAGGCCGGCAAACTGCCTTTCGCCTCGTCGCTGTGCGGGGCCTGCGGCGAAGTCTGCCCGGTGAAAATCGACATCCCCCACCAACTGGTCCACCTCCGCCATCGGGCGGTAAACGAGCCCTCGCCCATGAAGTCCTTTAGCGAGCGGATGACGTGGCTCATCTGGTCCTGGTTCATGGCCGGGCCGCACAGGTACAAATTTGCGATGTGGTGCGTGCGCATGGGCGTGCGGATGGCGACATTTCTGCCCTGGCATCCGGGCAAACTCGGCGCCTGGACCCGCGGCCGCGAGTTGCCCCAGCCCTCCGGCCCGCCCTTCCGCAACTGGTGGCGAAAGAATAGGAATTAGGGATTGGAGATTGGAGATTAGGGATTGGAGATTGGGGATAGAAAATAGGGGTGGGCAGTTTACTGCCCACTTATGCATGAATAGATAATTTGGTGGCGATGAAATCGCCATAAAGCCGCGACCGTTGGTCGCGCATGATTTTTATTTACTCACGACCGTTGGTCGCGCAATGTTTTGTTTAGCCCCGGCACTTGCGCCGGGAGAAAAATGTCGTGGGACGATTTTAAAAATCGTCCTACAATTGGGGAATTATATCCATGACCAGCCGAGACGACATTTTGCATCGTATTCGTACGGAACTATCCAAGGGGCCGTCGATCCAGGCGCCGAGTGTGCCGGAAGTCTGGCCACGTATGGCTGTCACGGGCATCTTGCCCGTGTCGTCGTCCGACACTGGCGAAACGCCAGTGCCACCTGCGCTGGCCGACCGCTTCGAGAGCGAATTGAAGACCGTTCACGGCGAAGTGATCCGCTCGGCTACGATGATCGAGGCGCAAATGCAGTTGGCCAATCTGGTCAACCGGGCCGGGTGGACGGCAATCGGAGTAATGTACCGCCCGATCTGCTGCGACGCGGTCAAGCAGCTCGATCCCAAAAATATCCAGTGGCCCAAGCCAAACTGGGCGCCGGTCGAAATGGCCGAACTGTCGGCGAGTATTGTGGCGGCGGATATCCTGTTTGCCGACACCGGGTCGTCGCTTATCGCCTGTCCGACGGCCGAGGATCGTCTGCTCTGTTACCTGCCGCCGGAGTGCGTGATAATCGCCCGGGTCGATCAATTGGCCGAGCACCTGCCGGCGGCCTGGCCGATGGTTGCCCGGCGCGCGGCCGAACGGGACTTGAGCGGCGAGTTCGTCATAGTCACCGGCCCCAGCCGCACCTCGGACATCGAAAAAACCCTGATCCTCGGCGTCCACGGCCCAAAGCGCCTGATCGTGCTGCTGGTGGGATGAATAAGGCCGGAGACTAAAGAGTCGTAACAGAATAAACTATCCAAATCAGGAGGCCAGACATTCTTGTCTGGCCCGACAAAGACAGGCAAGAATGCCTGTCCTCCTATTCAAAACTGGTCAGGTTATTTGATAGGGCGTCTAAAGCATGAAGGTGATGTGGCGGTTCCAGTGTTCGTCGTCGGCGATGGGGAAGTCGGTGCGGACGTGTGCGCCGCGGCTTTCCTGGCGTTGCAAGGCGGCTTGGATCATCAGCCGCGACAGGCAGAGCATGTTTTGCAATTCCCAGCCGCCGGGATCGGAAAACTGCCGCGGCAGGACGTAGCGGCACCAGTGGTTGATGCTCTCGGTGGCGTCGGTCAGGCCTTCGGCGTCGCGGCGCACGCCCACGTCGCGCCACATCAGGCTTTTCAGCGAGTTGCGGATGTCGGCCAGGTTCAAAGGCTCGGTCACGGGCTCGACGGGCGGATTTTCGACCACCAGTGCCCGGAAAGTGTCGTGCATTGCGGCGGCGGCCTTTGATGCCCCTTCGCCGGCCGATGCGCCATAGACCATGGCTTCCACCAGGCTGTTCGAGGCCAGCCGATTCGCCCCGTGCAGGCCGGTCGAGGTCGCCTCGCCCGCCGCCCAAAGTCCGGGCAGCGTGGTGCGGCCTTCCAGATCGACTGAGATTCCGCCCATCATGTAATGCGCCCCGGGCCGGACCGGAATGCGGTCGCGGGTGATGTCCAAATCGAATTCGGCGCACACGGCGGCTATGCTCGGGAAGCGGGCGCGGACCCAGGCCGCCTCAAGATGCGTGAGGTCCAGATAAACGTGCGGATGCCGGGTCTTTTCCATCTGGCAAACGATGGCCAGGCTCACCACGTCGCGGGGTGCGAGTTCGCCGCGCGGATCGTAATCGGTCATAAAGCGGCGGCCGTGGCGATCGACCAGCCAGGCCCCGGCCCCGCGCGTGGCCTCGGAGATCAGATGCCGGCTGCCCCCTGCGATGTACAGCACCGTGGGATGGAACTGCATGAACTCCATGTCTCGCAGTTCCGCGCCTGCGCGATAGGCCATGGCCATGCCGTCGCCGGTGGCGACCTCGGGATTGGTGGTTTCGCGATATACCTGTCCCGCCCCGCCGCTGGCCAGAATCGTCTGCTTCGCCCAGACCATGGTTTTGCCGTGCCGGCTGTTCCAGACCAGCGCCCCGCGGCAGGCGCCGTCGCAGGTGAGTAAATCTATCGTGAAAGTATTTTCCCAGACATGGACGTTGGGCAATTCCCGGGCCCGGCCGATCACGACTCGCATAATTTCCTTGCCCGTGGCGTCGCCCAGGGCGTGAGCTATGCGGTCGCAACTGTGTCCGCCTTCGCGCGCCAACGCCAGTCGCTCGCCGACGTGGTCGAATTGCACGCCCCACTCGATCAACTCCCGGATCCGTCGCGGTGATTGGCGAACCACGTGCTCGACCACCCGCCGATCGCACAGCGACCCGCCGGCCACCAGCGTGTCCTCGACGTGGTCCTCGAACCGGTCCGCCGGGTCCAAGACTCCGGCAATGCCGCCCTGGGCCACGCCGCTGTTGGATTGCCCGACGCCGTCCTTGGTAATAATCACCACCGATAGATTAGGGTCGATACCCAGCGCCGCGCGCATGCCCGCCAATCCGCTGCCGATAACCAGCACGTCGGTAAAAAAATGCGGCACGTTTTTCGGGTGAAAGGGAACTAGATAGCGAGTGGTCATCGTAGTGGGCCGTGGGTGGATAGTGTACATCGCGAATGTATATTGAGTCTCAGGTTTTTAATGTCCTGGGGCAGATTGCCAATCTGCCAAAAAAGCAGGTTTGGCAACCTGCTCCACATGCGACATTCATTACCTGAGAGTCAGTAGCCGCGGCACTTGTGCCGCGAGTTCAGACACATTCTATCATGTACGCATTGTTTTTTTAATTGAGCAATAATGGGAATCGATACCGCCGGGTTCAGTGCTTATGCCCCAAATTGCGGGTGGGCTTTATTTTCACTCGTCGCTTGCTTAATATAAAAGGAATTATGCAATATTAAGGATTTTTGGAGTATTAACCATGCCTAAGTACGCCATTCCGAAATTAACCAAGCCCGCCAAGGTCGGCAAAAAGCAAGTTCTATTGGTGGCCAGCGGCGATTTACGATTGTCGGCCAATCAAAACTGCTGGGCCAAACAAAAAGAACTGGAAGACGAACTGGCCAAGGCACTCGCCGCGGCGGGTTATGAACTCCTCCGGGCACATCCGTACAAGGAAGACCAGAAGCACGGGTTTATCGCCTCGCAAAAGGAAGGGCTGGAGGTGTTCGCTTCAATCGATCCCGCGGCTAAGCTCATCGTGGCCGAGGCGGTATGGCAGTATTCCTATCACGTGTTGCCGGGATTGTTCTCGCACCGGGGTCCGATTTTGACCGTGGCCAACTGGTCGGGCACGTGGCCGGGTCTGGTCGGCATGTTGAACCTCAACGGCTGCCTGACCAAGGCCGGCAAAAAATACTCCACGCTCTGGAGCGAGGATTTCACCGACAAAATGTTCGTCTCCGGCCTGAAACAGTGGTTGGCAAAGGGCAAAGTCAAGCATCCCACGAAGCACGCCACGCCGCTTAAAAAAATCAAAATCCCCGGGCCGGAAGGCAAACTTGGCAAGTCATTGGCCGAACAACTCGCCCGCGAAAAAGCCATCATGGGCATCTTCGACGAAGGCTGCATGGGCATGTACAACGCCATCATCCAGGACGAACTTTTAAATCCCCTGGGCGTGTATAAGGAACGATTGAGCCAGTCGGCCCTGTATTATGAAACCACGCAAGTCGACGACAACCTAGCCCGTGGGGTCCGCCAGTGGATGGAAGAACGCGGCATGAAGTTCCTCACCGGTCCCAACGAGGAAACCGATCTGACGGACAACCAGATCCTTATTCAATGCAAGATGTACATCGCCGCCCTGCGCATGGCCGACGATTTCGGCTGCAAGGTGATCGGCATCCAATATCAGCAAGGGCTAAAGGACCTGTTGCCGGCCTCCGATCTGGTCGAAGGCGCTTTGAACAACGTCGAACGCCCGCCGGTCAAAAGCCGCGACGGCAATCGGATCCTTTTCGAGGGCGAACCGCTGCCGCATTTCAACGAGGTCGATGAGTGCGCGGGCTTGGACGCCTTGATGACCTATCGCGTGCATAAGGCCATGGGCCAACCCGTGGAAAGCACCCTGCACGATGTGCGCTGGGCCGATTGGGACCACTCGGGCACGGTAAAAGACTACGTGTGGGTCTTCGAGATATCCGGGTCGGTGCCGCCGGCACATTTAATCGGCGGCTGGGCCGGCGCAACGAGCGAACGACAGCCGGCCATGTACTTCCGCCTGGGCGGAGGATCGATCAAGGGCGTCTCAAAACCCGGCGAAATCGTCTGGTCGCGGATTTTTGTCGAGGGCGACAAGCTGAAAATGGACCTGGGCCGGGCCTCGGTCGTGGAACTGCCCCCGCAAGAAACCCAACGCCGCTGGGAACTGACCAC
>JBEKGL010000244.1:0-6079 GCA_050012815.1 Thermoguttaceae bacterium | reverse complement strand
CGAAGCCAACGGCCTGGGGAACTTGCTGCCGGTGTTGCGCTTAAGCCGCATGCCGGTAAGTTATCTTACAAACGGTCAGAATGTGCCGGATGATATTGAAATAGCCGATTCGCCCCGATTGGCAAAATTGATTTTGGGACTGGAAAACGATAATCGATCCGGCGATCGGCAATGGCAATGGCAGATCGGCGAAAATGAACAATCCAACTCCATTCTTCAATCATGAATGGTTTAATGGATGTAACTTTAATCACAAAAGGAGCTTAGAAACAGAAAAAAAGTAAACTTCCCCCGGGCTTCAGCCGATAATGGGTGAGCATTATCGGTATCCGATGTGCTGTTAAACTAGAGTAAATATGTAAAGTTTAATAGCAACCCAGGAAGCACTTGTGGCACGAATTTATTGCGGAATCCTCGGCTTGCTGTCGTTCCTGACGACCCTGGCACGCGGCTGGATTCACGGCGGCGACACAGAATCGATTCTCTGGGCCGCCTGGTTTAACTTACTACTTTTTTGCATTATCGGACTTGTCATCGGCTGGATCGCCCAGCGGATCATGGAACAAAGCGTCAGCGCCCGCCTGGCCGCCGAACTCTCCGAAAGGATGAAGGATGAAGGATGAAAACAGCGAACATTCGTTAGTTTGGGGTGGGCAGTTTACTGCCCACCGATAAGCATAAACTGATTACTGATTACTTATTACTGATAACTCACTCGAGAAGTATCTTAACAAAGCCTACGCTAAATATCAGCGCGTGATCATGGAGGATCGCATGGCAACTACTCTTGCCCCAGATGATGTCGAGCAACTGTGGATCGAATTCAAAAGGGACATGTCCAACCAGGAACTGCGCAACCGGCTGGTGGAAATGTACCTCCCGCTGGTGAAATACAATGGCGAGCGGATTTGGGCCCGCCTGCCCGAAGGAGTCGAACTGGACGACCTGATCTCGGCCGGCGTGTTCGGACTGATGGACGCCATCGACGCCTTCGATCTTTCCCGGGGCGTGAAATTCGAGACCTACTGCGTGCCGCGCATCCGCGGGGCCATGCTCGACGAACTGCGGACCATGGACTGGGTGCCCCGCCTGGTCCGCTCCAAGGCCAGCAAGCTCAACGAGGCCATGAAAACCATCGAGGCCAAACTCGGCCGCCAGCCGAGCGTAATCGAACTGGCCCAGGCCATGACCATCAGCGTGCCCGAACTGGAAAAAATGATGCTCGACGCCAACGCCGTCAATCTCATCAGCCTCAATAAGAAGTGGTACGAAACCGACAGCTACAAAGACGTCCGCGAGATCGATATCCTGGAAGACAAAAAGGGCGAGGACCCCACCAGGCGGATCCAAAAAAACGACCTCATGCGCCTGGTCACCAAGGGCCTGAACCGCAACGAACGCCTGATTATCATCCTCTACTATTACGAAGAACTCACCATGAAGGAGATAGGCGCCACGCTCGACCTGTCCGAAAGCCGCGTGAGCCAGATGCACAGTTCCATAGTCCAGCGCCTGCAAGGCCAACTCTCCCGTCGCCGCCCGGAATTCGGATCGTAAAATAATAGGATATTTACTGGGAATTCTTGGCATATATGATTATAAAATGAGCGTAATGTCCAGAGGCGTGTCATGTCCAATAATCTATCGCTGGAAGAAAGAGTCGCCTATCTTGAAAATGAAATCAACAAACTCAAGCAGAGACTTTTAAAACCGGAATCGGGACTGGATTGGCGTGAAGCATGCGGAACATTCAAGAACGATCCGGATTTTAAGGAACTACTCCGTCTTGGGCGCGAATTTCGGAATTCATACACTGATGACACGCCCGCATAATAACGGAGTTTACAGTGTATATCCTAGACACGGATTATCTCGGTATTCTCCAAAGCCAGAATGATCCGGTATTCTTACGATTATGGGAAAAAATCATCAAGCAGGATTTCCATAATTTTTTTATAACCATCATTAGTTTTCATGAACAAATTGCCGGATGGTTTTCTTATCTCAATAAAGCCAAATCCATAAAAGAAGTGGTCAAAGGTTACCTCATGTTTCAAGGTATCTGAAGGATTTCACCTCTTTTCAAGTCTTGGGATATGATGATTTTTCAGCTAAAATATTCGCCGACATGCGAAAATCAAAAGTTCGCATCGGAACCATGGATTTGCGGATTGCTTCCATCGCCTTGGCGCAAGGGTTTACAATCTTGACTAGAAATTTGGTTGACTTCGAAAAAGTACCCAACCTGAAAGTTGAAGACTGGACCGTGGAACATCCAATATAATAGTTCGTATATAACCATTATTAAGGTTTCAATCAGGAAGACCAAAAAAATCCCCCAGGCGTGCCCGGCATGGCATTGGCGGGAGGGCAGGTGGAGATATGCCCCGCTCGGGCGTTGCCTGGAGGAATCGTAGACGATAATTAGTGGTTAGTGGGCAGTGGTTAGTGGTTAGTGTGCAAAGGTTTAATTATTAACGCGGCTTGTTGGGCCTGTGAAATCGTTTTGCGGTGGGTGCGGCTCTACTCTCCCAACGCTCGGTCAGGCGGCGTAATTGGACGTTTATGTGCCGGGTAAAGTCCAGGTAGGCACGCAATTCCACCCGCACCGGCACGTCCCAATGATCCCGGCCGATGCTTATAAAACTGAACAGGTTTTGATCGAGGTTATTCATTACCGCGTTCCTTATTATCATCTTCTACTTCCACTACGTAAGACATGCCCGGCGGGTTCGCGGTTCAGCATTTATGAAAAATGCCGGAATTAACGCCAATCGGCGTTTGCGCAATAAATACGCCCGGCAAAACACGTTAATGCATGCCGGGCGTAAGGGAAAGGAATATCTTTTTCTCTAAGGACCAAAACTCTTTACTCGGTTTTTTCTCTACCCGGCGGTCCAAAACCTTCTCTATCCCAAGGTCCAAAACCTTGCCCGCCAAACAAGCCTACCGGCTGTATCCGCTGAGGGCCTCGGCCGGACAGAATGGCCCGCAACAAATGTTTCACGCCCCGCGAAAATTCCTCAAAACTCAATTGATGGTCATGGTTCGTGTCCAGGCGGTTAAATATGGCCCGAAGCATGGACGCCGGACCCCGCTGTCTTTCATTATTAGACAACAATCGCTGATACCAGTTTTGGCCGTACGGATGCCGGGGACGCTGCGGCATTGCCCCGTATGCCATCCATGGTCGATCGGGTCTTTCAAAATCGGCCTGCCACGGACGATTCGGCTGTCCCCAATGCCCAACCTGTTGCCCAGGACGCTCTTGCTCCTGTCCGAACGAAGCCCAACGATGCGGAGGTCCATATCCCTGTTCTGCCCAGGGTCGCCCTTCCGGCCCGTTAAATGGATGTCCTCCCATCCAACGCGGTCCTGCATCAGGTCCCGGAAAATCAGGACCTGCCATTTGCGGAAATCTGCCGTCTGGTCCGCCTCTGCCAAAAGGCGGCCCTGCCATAAAATCGGGGCCGGGTCCTGGTCTACCAAACGGCGGTCCTGCCGTGACCGTTGGTTTCTCTTTGACATCGGCGCCGCTTTGCGCGTAGTGTTGCTGTACATCATGTTGCATCTTCTCCAACGTGGCCCGAATCACGGCGTGTTCGGCGGGCCGGGCAAGGACGATCAGTTTGTTTGTATTCGGAATGATGTCCATTCGCACATCGGACTGGCCGGCCAACAAGGTTTGCATCACTTTCAGCGTCGTTTGCGGATCGGCGGTTGGACTTACTTGATAAACCGCCACTCGCACTGATCCTTCCGTCCCACCGGCGCCGGCAGGGTTTTGAGGCGGTTCTTCACCAGGTCCTCGGGAAGGAGGCCCGGCCATCTGACCGAGTCGCCCTCCTGGACCGCCAAAATTCGCCCCTGCCATCCAACCGGGTCCCCTTCCCCGTCCGCCAAACGGCAGTCCCGTCATTTGATCGGCTTGTCCTTCCGGACCTCGGAAACGTCCGCCAAACGGCGGCCCATCCGTCTGATTAGGTTGCCCATCTGGTCCGTCGAAACGGCGGCCAAATTGCGATGGCTCGCGACCCGGACCCGGCCGATGTTTATTGAGTGCAGCGGTTAATTCGGCCAAAGTGATTTTTCCGTCGCCATTGCTATCGGCCAAGAATAGCAATTCTTTAAACATTTCCGGCATGGCCGGAGGAAGTTCATCCTGAGTGATAAAGCCGTCGTGATTGGCATCCAGGCGGTTAAACAAGATTTCAGGATTGGGCCTGGCAGGCTGGGCATTAGGAGGCCCCGGCTGCCCGACTGGATCTTCCGCAAATATATTTTGGGGAAGAAAAACAACTACAAACCCCGTCAACAAATAGGGAATCAGTCTGTGCATCGTCCGTCTCCTTAATTGAGGGGAATTAAAGGCACTATAATGCTTTCCACAGAGACTAACCCCTTAAACCCTCACATAGTTCCGTTAATTCTTGGCATTTTCCTCAACGCGCCTTTTGGTGGTCTTCCGGATTAGCGATCGGCCCTTCAGCAAGACAGGGCTGAAATGCAGCAATAATTTAACATCAATATTTATCCCCTTTCGCCCATATCCCGCCTCCCGTCCCTATCCCCTATCCTCTATCCCCTATCATCTATCCTCTAATCCCTATCCTCTAATCCCTATCCTCTAATCCCTAATCCCTAATCCCTATACAGATATTGTCCAGATTTCGGCAACCGCCTATAATCCCGCCGCATTGGAAGGTTTTCCTTTTTGGCATTTTTTCCTTGCCGTGTAGAACCCGCGGCAGTGGAAGTCCGTATAGTGGCGTAGGTAGCATTTGTAGGATGGCTTTTAAAACCGTCTTACTTAAACTTGGCAGGACGACTTTTAAAACCGTCCAACTTATACCCGTCGGATTTGTTTGCTTTTTCCGCTTGGCTTTTTGATTGCGGCGAGACAAAATAGGAGTAAGCGCCAGATCGCGCACAACAGATACAAATCCCTGAGGCATTGTCGCGTAAATTCACCGAGTCCATGTCGCCGGAAAACACCACGCGATTATGCAAGGCAACGCGAAGCGAGAACTTGCGCCGTCACAGGCGTTACAAGCAATCGTTAGCAGGAAATCCGCACGAGCGAAGGATTTTGGGTTTGATTTAATCCGCGCCGCCACGTCGGCCGATGACACAACTGCCAACAATGATCAGCCCGTTGGAAATGTCACGGCGGATGCCAAGCGAGGCGACGGTGGAAGGTAAGGTTTACTAGCAAGGACGCGATTTGACATCGTCCTTAAGGAGACACAGCGATGCACGTTTACGGTCCAACACAAGTGCACGGTCCGCAATCTATCGGGCCTCCGCACAACGTCCGCAACGCCCAGCCGCCCGCACCGGCCGAAAACGCTTCGATCCACGATTCCGTGGAAATTTCCGATGCCGCGCGCCTGGTAGAACAAACCCGCGATATTCCCGACATCCGGCAAGATCGCGTCAATGCGATCCGCCAGCAGATTGCCGCCGGCACGTACGAAACCGAGGCAAAACTCAACGCCGCCGTGGATCGGTTGCTGGACGAAATCGGGTAACGTTAAACTTTTACTTCCGCGTCCGCGGCACTAGCATCGCCGTATTTTGCCCGGATCGGGGCAATAACCTCTTCAAGGAATTCGTCCACCTGTTGCGGAGCGCGCCCGACGAATTGCGAAGGTTCCATCACTGCCGTGAGATCCACCTTGGCAAAGGCCCCATCGGCGGCCAGCCGTGCAATCAAATCGTTTTGCCCGCCTTGTTCCTTGACCACCGCCGCCGCGGCCTGACTGTGAAGGCGGATCCGCTCGTGCAGATCCTGCCGGTCTCCCCCGGCGGCCACTGCCGCCATGAGGATGTTTTCGCTGGCCATGAAGGGCAATTCGGCCGCCAAATGGGCTCCGATCACCTTCGGATAAACCACCAGCCCGCCGGTCACGTTCTGGCAGAGGATCAGCACCGCGTCGGCCGCCAAAAATGCCTGCGGAAGCGTCAGGCGGCGATTCGCGCTGTCGTCCAAGGTACGTTCCAGCCATTGCACGGCCATGGTTTGCACGGCGCTCGATTCCAAACTCATTACGAATCGCGCCAGCGAGCAAATCCGTTC
>JBEKGL010000243.1:0-6092 GCA_050012815.1 Thermoguttaceae bacterium | reverse complement strand
CGCCGGCCGAATGATCGTGCGTTCTTCGTCGCCGAATAAACCGCCTTCGCCGGCATGTGGATTCACCGCACAAACCCCGATTCGCGGCCGATTTTCCCCCGGGAATTGTTTTTCGGCTTTGCCGGAGCGGTGGCGATTCGCCTGCGGAATCTTTCCGGCGCCGACCGGACGCATCAATCTGGACATAAAGCAATCGGCCAGTCGGGCTTTGGCCAAAATTGCTTCCGGCGTGAGCATATCAATCGCGCTGCGCAACGCGGTATGTAAAGTTACGTGAACCACGGCCAAACCGTAGGGCGCCAAAACGTCCTCTCCCGGCCCCATGTAGAGCATCATGGCAAAATCATCGACGCCGCACAGATGGGCGAGCAATTCGGTGTGGCCCGGGTAGTCGTGCCCCGCCCGATGCAAAGCCTCTTTTTGCAAAGGCGCGGTGGTGATGGCATCCACCTTGCCCTCCAGGGCCAAGCGCGCGGCCAATATCACGGCGTCGAAGGCGGCCTGGCCCGCCCGGGCGTCGAGCGTGCCCGGGGCCACGTCTAGAACGTCGGACGAGCCGCAAACAAGGCATGGTATGACTTCGGGCGAAGGCCGAGCCGCATCCGGCGAATCGATTTCCTCCACCACCACGCCGCGCTGCCAAAGCCTTACCGCCCGGCGAAGAATTTCCGGATTTCCCACCACCAGCGGCCGGCACCACTCGTGCACCACAGTTTCAGTCCAGGCCCCCACGATAATTTCCGGTCCGATCCCCGCCGGATCGCCCATCGTCAATGCAATTAAAGGTCGTTGATCGTTCATTGTGAATAAAGGGTATTCAGTTATCAGTTGTCGGTTTTCATTTGTCAGCGATCAGCTTTCAGCAGTCAAATTTCAATACAAAACACTCAGCCTTCCACATTTATTCCTCCTCCGGCCTCCAGCCTATTGCTTTCCCCTTGATAATTCTACGCCTTCTTATTGCTTCGGCTAAGGGGAGGTTGTAACGAAATTGCGGATATCTTATGGTAATCGGATATGAAGGCATGTGTTCAACGAGTCAGCCGAGCCAAAGTCACGATCGCCGGGGAGGTTTGCGGCGAAATCGGAAAAGGAATGCTCGTGCTGTTGGGCGTGGCTGCCGGCGACGAGGAGTCAGACGCCCGGCAACTGGCCGATAAAATCGCCGGGCTGAGGATTTTCGAAGATCCGCAAGAAAAAATGAACCTCTCGCTCAGGGACATTGACGGGGCAATGTTGGTGGTAAGCCAGTTCACGCTGCTGGGCGACTGCCGCAAGGGGCGCCGCCCCAGTTTCGACGCCGCCGCCACTCCGGAAAAGGCCGAAAAACTCTACCAGCAATTCGTCGCCTTTGTAAGGGCTCAAGGTTTGCCCGTGGCCACAGGCCGGTTTCGCGAACACATGGAAGTGGAACTCACAAACGACGGCCCGGTCACGCTGCTCTTAGACACCCGACAATAAAAAATAGCGGAAACGCTTTTCCAAGGATAATTAGCGTCGTCGCCCAAATCACGCTATTGCCAGGGCCAAATCTTACCTTGCGATGCGGCTCGAGGCGGCTTTGCAGGAGACGCCGTGTGTGTCGCCGTCTGATCGGTGTTTTGTTGGAAGTGCCGTTGCATCCAATTCGGTTGATAGAATATCAGGAATGAAAGAACGGCCAACTTGACATAAACTGAAATGTTGGCCCACCAACTATGACCGAATATTTTCAAGGCCGTGCCAAAGGAGTTTTTCAGGCGCACTCGGCCGTGCGACCACTCGAAGCTATAAACTTCGTCGAGAAATAGATGAGACAAGTACCCCAAGACCACCGCTCCGGCCTTGTAAAGCCTGAGTACGTTATCGCCGGAGGCCAGCAAAAAGGCGACCTCGCCGAAGACCGCCGCGGCCGGCAGGCTGTGGAACATGCCGCGATGTTCGGTAAAAAGTTTTAACAGCGCCGCCCCGCCGAAGCGAATCAGCAGATATAGCCCGGCACAGATTAGAATTATCATTTCGTTCGATAATTCCATCCGCTGTAAATGATGAATCAGCATGACGGGCACGACTGCGGCGGCAAAGGCCATGCTTTCGTGAAGCGGTCGGCCGGGACCGGAGTCCAAGTCGGGCAACATTCCCGACACCCCGCACAATCCTCCCGCCAAAATGCAACTGGGGATCGGCACATCGTAAAGAAAAAAGGCCGCCGTCCCGTAACCGGCCCCAAGAATACTGCTGAAAGTAATATGTGTCTTGAAACCGGCCATGATTGGGGATTAGAGATTAGGGATTAGAAGTTTTTTGTTTTATTTAGCCCCCGGTGAACACACCGGGGGTTTTGACAACGGCCCCGTACCGCGCTAGAGAACAAAGTTTAATCCGGACTATTGTGTCCGGTGTGATGCTCTTGTGTGGGAGTTTTAGCGAAAATGGGAATTTGGGCCAAGAGCAAATGGATGGCATCGGCACGGTTCGCTTTCTTGTTTATAATTCGGATCCTTTCTATTCCACCAAAGTTCACTCTATTCCCTGACCCATTATCTCTTTCCCCTAGCCCCTAGTCCCTCATAACAAACCGCCCTGGACATTTTTTGGGGTTTTGAGTACCTTCCGCCCCTTCGATCGCTTATCGCCAATCTTATCGTACTTTTCCCTTGTAGGACGACTTTAAAAGTCATCTTACGATGTTTTTACAATATAGCCGGAGAGACTAATGGCTTCGGTTGGCGCGGCGCAAGTGCCGTCGTTGGGCACAATAGCCCGGCTCCAAGACCTGATTTTGCCCGTGGGGATCATTACCAGCGTGCTGGTAATCATGATCCCCTTGCCGGCTGCGCTGATGGACGTGTTGTTGTCCGCGAACATCACGGTTGCCGTGCTTGTGCTATTGACGACTGTTTTTGTCCGCACTCCGCTGGAATTCAATATATTTCCCTCGCTGTTATTGGCCACGACGCTGTTCCGCCTGGTTTTGAACGTAGCCACCACGCGTCTGATACTCACCCATGCCGGGGCCGACGGCTTGTGGGCGGCCGGCGGAGTGGTAAAAGCCTTCGGCGAATTCGTGGCCGGCGACAAGATCGTGGTCGGGCTGATTATCTTTGCCATTATCGTGGTGATCCAATTCGTGGTCATTACCAAGGGCGCCACGCGGGTTTCGGAAGTGGCTGCCCGGTTCGCCTTGGACGGGATGCCGGGCAGGCAGATGGCCATCGACGCCGATCTAAACGCCGGAACCATCGACGAACGCGAAGCCCAGCGCCGCCGCCTGGAAATCACCAAACAGGCCGACTTTTTCGGGGCCATGGATGGTGCCAGCAAGTTCGTGCGCGGCGACGCCATCGCCGGCATCATAATCACGTTGATTAATATCGTGGGCGGATTGTTCATCGGCATGATCGAATCGGGCATGAGCTTCACCCAGGCCGCCGATATTTTCACCAAACTGACCATCGGCGACGGCCTGGTCACGCAGGTGCCGGCGTTTTTGATCTCCTTGGCCGCGGGCCTGCTGGTCACGCGCAGCAGCCAGGATTCCGATCTGCCCGCCGATTTCATCAAACAATTGTTTTCACGTCCGCAGGCATTGGCCGTGGCCGGGGGATTCTTGGGAGTGCTCATGTTCACCCATCTGCCGCATCTTCCATTGCTGGCCATCGGCGGCGCTTGCGTGGGTTTGGCGCTGACGATCACGCGGCGTGAGAACCGGGCCGCCGCCGTGATTAAGGCCAAAAAACAAACCGAAGCAGCCAAGCGTCCCGAGGAGCGAGTGGAAGATTTCCTGGCCGTCGATCCCATGGAGGTCGAAATCGGCGTGGGCCTGATACGACTGGCCGACCCCAAACGCGGCGGCGATCTGCTGGAACGAATCCAACGCGTCCGCCAGAACGTGGCCGCGGACATCGGCGTTATCCTGCCAAAGGTCCGCATCCGCGACAACATGCGCCTGGAGCAGAATCAGTACCGCATCAAAATCGCCGACATGGTCGTGTCGGAGGGAATAGTGTATCCGGGCATGTATCTGGCCATCGACTCGCACATGACGACCGGGAAGATCCGCGGCATGGCCGCCAAGGACCCGGCCTTCGGCACGCCGGCGGTGTGGATCGACGCAGGCTCGCGCGAGCAGGCCGAAATGTACGGTTACACCGTGGTCGAGCCGGGCAGCGTTATCGCCACGCATTTGACAGAAACGGTGCGGAAAAACGCCGACGAAATTCTTACCCGCGACGCCGCCAAACACCTCATCGACGAATTGAAACGCACTTCGCCCGCGGTGGTCGAAGAACTGATTCCCGGCCTAATGAAACTGGCCGAAGTGCAACAGGTCCTGCAAATGCTGTTGCGCGAATCGGTGCCCATTCGGCAGTTGGGGGCAATCTTGGAAGTTTTAGGAGATTATGCCCACCGCACGAAAGACCCCATCCTATTGACCGAATACATCCGCCATCGCCTGGCCCGGACGATCTGCACCCGCTATCGCGACAAAGACCACCGCTTGTACGTAATCACGCTCGATCCCGTCTTGGAAGATCGGATCCGCTCGGGTTTCGATCACAACGAGCAGGGGATGTTCATCCGCATGTCGCCGCAGGCGGTCGAGTCGATTTGCCGCATGATTTCGGTCGAGGCGGAGAAACTCATCACCGTGGGCCATCCGCCGATCGCGCTCGTCAGCCCGCAAATCCGCGCCGCCTTGAAACAGATGACCGCGCCGCACATCCCGCAGTTAATCGTACTGAGTTACAACGAAATCACCCGCGATACGAAAATCGATTCGCTGGCCATGGTTACCGAAAGCCGTTGAATACCATAAAGCCGCGACCATTGGTCGCGGTTAATGAAATGACGAAAACATAAAAACGCGACCAATGGTCGCGGCTTTACAAGTTATCCCGGAATCTCAAACCTGAACCCTGAACACTTCCATGGAACTCCGAACCTATCGAGCTTCTACGATGAGCGAGGCGTTGGCGCTTGTTCGTCGCGAATTGGGCCCAGACGCGGCGGTGTTGCACACCCGCGAAGTGCAAATAAAGCGATTATTCGGTCTGTTTTCCGGCAGGCGGATGATCGAGGTCACGGCATCGCGGGGCGTGAACGTTCCCAGCCGTCTGACCGCGAATAAGCACCCTGAGTCGGCATCGGTAAATAAATCTACATCGCCGGCATACGCCGGGCCGCGGCCCGCCACGCCATCGGCTTTTTTACACACACCCCAACATCAGCCGGTCATTCCCTACGGAGTGCAAGAGCAGATTGCCGACTTGCAGACGATGGTCAAGGAACTTTGCCGTCGCTCCAAAAGCAACCGGATCGGCGATTTGCCGGAAGAACTTTTCACGCTGTTTACCAAGCTGATCGACGCCGACGTGGGCGAGGACCTGGCCCAGGAACTCATCGAGCGCTTGCGCCGCGAAACCCGGGGCAATCTGGGCGACGCGGCCATGCTCCAAGCCCGCATCGCGCGCATGATCGAAGCCGACATCAGCGTGTCCGGCCCGATTGCCATTACCCCCGGGCGATGCCGCGTGGCGGCCTTGGTGGGACCCACGGGCGTGGGCAAAACCACCACCATCGCCAAGCTGGCGGCCAATTTTCGCCTGAAACACAAACGCCGCGTGGGCCTAATTACGGTCGACACTTACCGCATCGCCGCCGTCGAGCAGTTGCGCACTTACGCGAACATCATCGACTTGCCCATGCAGGTCGTATCCACGCCCAAGGAAATGCACGAGGCGGTCCGTCAAATGGCCGGCTTGGACCTGGTGCTGATCGACACCGCCGGACGCAACCCCAAAGACGAAATCCGCTTGCAGGAACTCAAAGCCTTTATCAGCGAAGCCTCGGCCGACGAGGTGCACCTGGTCCTTAGCAGCGTGGCCGCGTCGCGCACGCTGCACCAGACCGCCGAGCGTTTCGCCGCCGTCGGCAGTACCGCGCTTATAATCACCAAACTCGATGAAGCCAACGGCCTGGGAAACTTGCTGCCTGTGCTGCGCATAAGCCGTATGCCTGTAAGTTATCTTACAAACGGCCAGAATGTGCCGGATGATATTGAAATAGCCGATTCGCGGCGATTAGCGAGATTGATTTTGGGACTGGAAAAC
>JBEKGL010000242.1:0-6104 GCA_050012815.1 Thermoguttaceae bacterium | reverse complement strand
TTTCCGGGCCGACGCGGCGGCCTGCTACTCGCTGCCGGCGCAACTGGACACTTGCTTCAAGGCGTTCAAGAACGCCAAGACCTATTGCGGCAATTCAGGCAATCAGCGCAAGGCGCCGCTGCCACGCGAAACAGCGTACCTGGATAGCTATATACGCGGGGTCTATGCAAGGCGCGATCTTCCGGAAGGTCACGTCCTTACTGAGGACGACGTGTACCTTGCCATTCCCTTACAGAAAGGACAAATATCTTGCCGTGAACTGATGCACGGGTAGATAATGCTTCAGACGTGCGCGTATGTACGATCAAACCGTAGGAATAATCCAAATGTCCGATCCACTTGTCACGGTAATTGTTCTTCTTTACAACGACATGCCGCATGGACATCGGGCGATCCAAAGCGTGCTTTCTCAATCATTCCGGGATTTAAAAATAAAGATCATGGATAATGGATCAACGGATAACACATGGAGTGAGATCCAAGACTATGCCAAGGATCCCCGAGTTACGCTTATCAAGAATGGTAAGAATCAGCGATCGGAATTCACCGCATACGAAGCCCTGCAAACAAATACGGAGTATCTGTCTTTCCTCTTCGGCGACGACTACTATCTGCCGCGGCGGATTGAAGAGGGATTGCAAGCGTTTCGCGGCCGACCGGACTTGGACGCCGCGTTTTCCAACGTTGAAGCGGTCGACGAACACGACACGATTATTCAGGGAGTGCGGCACGCCGTATACGAGGGCGATATCTCATCGATGAGCCGACATGAGCACCTTAGGTATTTATTTTTCCGCGGGAATAGCCTTCATCCGTGCAGCATGTTAATCAAGACCAAGAAGTATTGCGATCTCGGCGGATTCAAACCCTATTTCCACCACTTTGGAGACATGATCTTCTTTGCACGCCTATTGGCTCAAGGAAACATTCTGTTCCTGAAAGACAAGATGCAGAGAATCACAGTGTGGTCGAATGGGCGAAATGAGTCGGCCAGAAACATAGGGGACCCTCTGCCGGTAGTTTATGAGCGGACCGCGTTCTTAGATGAATACTTGTCGCCCAAAATGATGGATCAGATAGTTGATATTTTTACCGGTAAGAGCGAAAGGCCGATCGTCCTCGGAGAGGAGTGGGAACGCCTTTGGTATCTTGGGCATCAAGCACTGAACACGGCGATGCCCGACTACAATTTCTTCGCTTTCAGGTGTTTATATAAAGCGGCGGAAATCGCCAATGAGGAATTCCATCAAAGGGTGGCGAAAGTCACCGGCAAATCCATGCCGCAATACCTCGAAAGCCTGGCCGAGTCCGTGTCGCTGGGAAACAACCGTCCCCAACTACATTCAGACTTCGAACAGATGAAATTAAGGCTGAACGCTCTCGAACAGCGGAGATTCAAGAATGTGCTGAAGCGGATTATCAAAAAAATCCCTTTCTCGGCGCCAACATATCGATTTTTGAAGCGAAGATTTCAGAGAACTTCAAAAATAATGCTATATGGAGCAGTTCATTGATGCCCGGGAATGTGAATCACCCCCGCCATTCGAGACAGGATTTCAGCTTGTAGATTATTCGAGTATTCCGTTTTGCGACAAGGTTTGCTGTCCGTTGTTGCGAGAAGGGGAGGATTTCCGTTCGCGGTTTCGCGGCAAATCGCCTATTATGGCGGCATGTTACCTGATGTAGGAAGTGTTGACAATCGAGGGCGGCGGCGCGGTAATGGTGGTTTTCGGCACGGACGCCGGATCGGGCAACGGGGCGGGCAACGGGGCGGGCGCCGCGGGGGACGGCGGTTCTGGTTTAGCGCCCTCGGAGCACTTCAATCCGCAGTTAGGGCACACATAAACCACTACGCATTTGTATGAAGGTATCTTGCAGGTAACTTCTTTTTTCTCCAGCGTCTTTTTAGAGCGCACTTTACCGCAATTGGGCGGATAGTAATTCCGATTTTCCAGTTCCGCGCAGGGATTGCAGCATTTGTCGCAACCATTCTCGCACGTGCAGACTTTGCACGATTCCGAACCGCCGGACTCGCGGCCGTCGCGGCAGCATAACGGGCAACTCGGCAGCGGAGCGCAAAAATCCTCACACTTGACCGCCCAGACGGTCTTTTTCACTTCCTTCATTTCGCACACCACGCGGCAGTATTTTTCGCAGCATTCATGGCAGCCGCAATGTGCGCAGCAATCCGGGGCGCCGCAGGTTTGCACTTCCTTGCAAGCCTCCGGGGCAGGTGGTGCGCACGCCTCGGCGGCAATCGCGCGGTTGGCCATAAGCAACCCGATCATCAGGGATAACGCATATTTCTTCATTTTAATCTCCTATGATATGTATCAGGCATTCGATATGCCGGTTGAATACCTTGTTTCATGCGCCGTATGGCCTATTGCAGCAAAAAGTTCCGCCGCTTTCAGCAATGTTTTGTCATATAATCCATCCCGTAACATCGTGCTAGAAGTCGAACTGTACACGGGTCACAAAGGCGTTCATCGCACTAGTATCTGTGTAGAGCATTCCGCTCTTCACCATGTCTCTGGCATCGGAATGAATCAGGTCGAACATGACCTTTGTATAGGGGTTGAGATACCAGTTCAGGCCGACTGTATGATCCACGACGATTCCGCCGTAGACGCCCGCGTCGTTCAGATCGAGATACGAGCAACGGTAGCCCAGTTCCCATGCCCCCTTGCCCATTTCGATGAAGCCGTCTTCGGTGCGGACCCGGAAGAAGTTGCCGAAGGGGACGATTCGCCCGAAGGTTGCGCTCTTCCGGTTGAACACGCGGTTCTCGCCCGTAAGAAAGTAGCTGACAAATATATATCCGCCGTTGAACGTGGGGTTTGTATGGGCCGTGCGTTGGACGTTGATCCATTCATATTCCGCTTGGACCGACAACGGGCCGTACACAAAGGCCGTTTCGGCATTAAAAGCGTTGACGTAGTTGGCGTCGGCGATGTCTCCCGTGAAGACTACGGAAGGCGCAAGATCAGCTTCCGGCTTTGCCGAAAGCGAATACCGCGTAGTGCCCGCCGTACTAATTGACGGAATTGCCCCGCTTTCGCCGCTGATGCCAATGTGCCATAGCCCGCGGCCGTTGGTGGCCTCATCGTACCAGGGCAGGAAGGTCACCCGCCCGTAGAGCGCCGTTGCGGCGTCATCGTCGAAACCGCTGACGGGGATTGTTGGCGGGTTTTCGTTCTTCTGGGTGGCGAACGCGCCGATTCCCCACCAGCTCCGTTCGTCAAAGGCATTGCCGAACGTCATGATGCCGGAGTGCCGGCTGCCGATCCCGCCGATCGCATCGATAAAACAGCGTTCGGTGAAAACCATGTTAAGGTCGCTGGTCTCGGTTTCCAGGCCGAAAGGCGTGTAGAAGTGTCCGACACGGACGTTCTGTGCTAGGGGCAGATCATGGACCTGCAAATACACATCTTTCCAACTCACGTGGCTAGGAACCAAATCGACTTCCGCCTTGTAGTCGATGATATCGAACATGGCGCCGGAAGCCGACAAGTACAAGCGGCGGAACTCGGAGCCGTTTAGAGCATCGCCGGCCGTGGTTCGGCTCGTCGCGTTCTGGTCGAACGTGTCGGTATCCCATTGGACCCGGCCGCCTAATTTGACCGAGGGGACCTGGGCCGCCGCTTCTTTATCGGCCTTGGCCTTGTCGTCCATTTTCTTTAGAGCCTTTTCCAAGTCGGCCACTCGCTTGGCAAGGTCGCTATTATCCGCCGGCGCGCTTAATGCCGTGTAGTTTTCGGTGGTGGAAGCCTGTGCGAAAGGCTGCGAGGCGGACTGATCGATAGCCGGTCCATAAACGGACTCTGCGGCAGCGGAAGGGTTGTTATACTGGGCCTTGGCCGTGGCCGCCGCGCCGCAAATCGCCGCCAAGGCCAGTGTCCGAATAAGCCAATTATGGAAATGTCCGCACATTTGTTTACTCCCAAGCAATGGAAAAAGTTCAGGTAGGCTTTATTTGGTAAAAGTGCTTCGCAAAAAATAGATGTATCACCGCTTTAACACGCCTTGCCCTCTTTTCCTGTACCAGCCGCATCGTCACTTGCCATCCGCAACTGTATTAGAATCCGGTTAATTGGATTTTTAGTCGCATCAAGTGCCATTGGCGAAACTGCTACAACGAACAGTCTCAGAATAAGTGTCGGGGCCGTTGCAATCAGAATTGAGCGAGATACCCGCAAGTTTGACGCTATAAGCCGGGTTTTTCAAAGTTTTCCAGGATTAAATCCTATAATCCAAAAAACTATCACCACGACTCATTTCAGCAACGGAAATTATTTGCCTTGCCGGAAAAGCCGCTATAACCGGAAGAACCGGCTGTTCCATTAGAAATGGAATAGAACGAACACGTTACCAAACCAAATTTATTGATAATAGGGAAAATAATGTCGTCATCTCTTCTCGGAGCCGGGCCGAGTCGGGTGCGGAATTACCGGGGCGACACGCCCCGGCTCTGCCTTTTCATACGACATTTTTTTTGACTCTCAATAGCCCCCGATGATTAAATCAACGGATTCAATACATCGGGGGCCGCGTGGAGTATTTTTCCCCTTGAATCACATGGCGGCTCGTCCTGCTTGAAGGAGCCTGAGCGGTTCGGTGCGTCCGGTGGAAATTGCCGGCCACAAAGCCGCAGCCAGGCATAAGGCCAATGTGACGGCGAAGCCGAAGGCCAGTTTCAGCCACGGCACGACCAACGGCGTGGCCATGCCGCCGAAAAAGCTCACATATCGCGACACCCCCGTGCCGCACCAGCCGGCCATCAGGCCGAAGGCAAGGCTCAATAAGCAAGCCACCAGACCGATCAACACCGCCTCGGCCAGGATCAGCCTGAACAGTGCAAAGCGTGTGATTCCCACTGCCCGCAACACTCCCATTTCCCAGCGCCGGGCGCGGATCGAGGCCATTACGGCGTTGATTACGCCTATCGAAGTGACCAGCAAGGTGACCAAGGGAAGTTGGCTCATGGCCCAGATCATGCCGTCGGCCCGGTTGCCGATTCGGGCGCGGATTTCATTGGCAGTAGTGATCCTGACGGAGGAGCCGAACATTTTCGCAGCCATGCCCCATCTTCCTTGATCGTTTACCGGCTGTTGTTCGCCCGGGTATTTATCGGCGATCGTTTGCAGGGCTGCGCCCACGGAATCCAGGACCGGATTTTTCTCAACCGCATAAAAACTCCCGCTGGAGGCCGGCGAATACTCGATGACATTTGCCTCCTTTTTTTCCAGGTTCATCCAGAAAAAGTTGACTTTTTTCAGTTGGAAATCGTTCTTTACGTCGTCGTACGAGGCGAAAACCATGGCGGCCGATCTGCCGCTGCGCTTGCGCAGGCCGGAAAATTTCGTCATCCAGTGCCAGCCGGGCAGCGATACCACGCCGGCTATCTTGTATTCCACCGGCTTTTCCGGTGACTCCGGCGGCAACACCTTGAAGCCGTCGCCCAAGTGCAGCCCGGTGGCCCAGGAAAAATGATCGGGAACGACGCACCAACGGCCTTGCTTGAGTTTCGCCGCGGCATCCTCGCTATTGCCTTCGCTGAATTGCAGTTTGAGCAAAGGATTTTGGCCCCCGAAACCCGCCCGCGGATCCAATCCGATCATAATAACATTGTCTTGCCTGGCGACCGAGGAGTGCTGCTCGCTTTTGGTGATGTCTTGGGCCAATCGCGGCTGCTCGACGGCCAGCGGCAGACATTGATCGCTAATCACGCCCTTGAGGTGACGCACGTTTTCGATTTCCTCGTCGGGCAATCCGCCGGACTGGAATGAAACGAGCACGTCAGGCACCCAATCGCCGGGCATGAACGGCCCGAGCATTGTGTAGCCCCAGGTTTGCATGGCCACGTACAATCCCAATCCGACGCTCAGCGCCACGGTGGTCCCCACCGTGCGCCAGAGATTGCTCGACAATTGGGCCTTCAACAGGCGATGGTCAACTCGCATTAGCGCGGCGAGGATCGGACCGAAAACTTTCTCGGCCGCGACAATCGCCAGCGGAGCAAAAAGCACAAAACCGATCGCCATGCTGGTGCATCCCAACGCGGCGTAGATTGCATAGCGGCTGCCATCGGACATGGGTAGGAG
>JBEKGL010000241.1:0-6111 GCA_050012815.1 Thermoguttaceae bacterium | reverse complement strand
CAAATTGATAATCGACAATTGATCCAGAAGATCGGCTTGATGCAGGGTTACTCTGTCCTGAAAATGCGCGATCCGCTCGAAATTGATCGTGCTCGAACGCCGCACCATGCCGTGGACTTCGTAATCCTTTTCCAAAAGGAACTGCGCCAAATAAGAGCCGTCTTGCCCTGTAATTCCGGTAATAAGCACTCGACGAGTCATGGGAAATTAGTGGTTAGTGGTGAGTGAAGAGAAAAAAATCGTTCCTTTATCTCGGTTGCTTAATGTTTAGGCTTTGCGGATTTTGTCGCGGAATTGGGTGATGTTTTTCGTGGCGTTGCGGGTGTCGATTATCAATGGTGCGTTGCGGACGATTAAATCATAATCATAAGCGGAGTGATCGGTTGCAATCAACACGCAATCCAAACCGGCAAGAAACTCGGGCGTCAGGGGGGTGCTGTTCATTGCAGGCAAACGGCGATAATGCCGCATCTTGGGCAAAACCGGAACATGCGGATCGTTATAGGCGATTATCGCCCCGCCGGCAAGGAGCAATTCCATCAACTCGAAGGAAGGGCTTTCCCTAGGATCGTCAATGTCTTTCTTGTATGCCACGCCCAATACGCAGATTTTACTGCCTCGCAGCGGTTTGCCGTAGTCGTTTAGGGCTTCCTGCAAACGGCCGACCACATAGCGGGGCATAAACGTGTTGATCTCGCCGGCCAATTCGATAAACCGCGTCGCCATGCCGTGACGCCGCGCCAACCAGGTCAAATAAAACGGATCTATCGGTATGCAGTGTCCGCCCAAGCCCGGTCCGGGGTAAAACGCCTGAAATCCGAAGGGTTTCGTTTTAGCGGCCTCGATTACTTCCCAAACGTCGATGCCCATGCGGTCGAAAAGCATCTTCAACTCATTGACCATGGCAATGTTCACCGAGCGGTAAGTGTTTTCAATGATTTTAGCCGCTTCGGCGATTTCACAATTAGAGACCGATACAACCTTAACCACGGCATTGGCATACAAAAGCGCAGCCAGGCGGCCGCTTTCACGATCGATGCCGCCCACCACCTTGGGAATCGATTCGGCCGAGTATTTCGGGTTGCCCGGATCTTCCCGTTCAGGGCTGAAAGCCAGGAAAAAATCCTCGCCCGCTTTCAAGCCGCCGGCCGACAAAATCGGCAACACTACTTCGCGGGTCGTGCCGGGATATGTGGTGCTCTCCAGCACGATCAACTGGCCGGGCCGAAGCACCTTGGCAATTTGCCGGGCAGTGTTCTCGATGTATGAAAGATCGGGATCGCGGGTCTCGTTCAAGGGCGTGGGCACGCAAATTAGCAGGGCGTCGGCTTCGGCAAGCCGCCGCATGTCGGCCGTCGGTTCAAAGCAGCCGTCGTTTATATGTTTGGCAATCCATTCGGAAGATATATGTTTGATGTAACTTTTACCGGCGAGTAACTTGTCGACCTTGGACTGGTCGACATCGAAACCCATGGTCCTGAATCCACCTGAAATGAATGCTCGAATAAGCGGCAATCCCACGTAACCTAAACCGATCACGCCTATCTTTGCGGAACGATCGCGAATAGCCTCTTCCAACTTATGATTCATAATATTTCCTTGCACTGAAATACCTTAATTATCCAAAAGTCTGACTAACTCCGATGGCTAATTAGAAAGGGACCTGTTTTCACTAAATTTCTCAAATATAGCACAATATTGGATTTTTTTGCCCAAACTTAATAAGGTTCCATTTTACCAAGCGGGAGGCTTGTAACAATAACTAAAGTAAATACCATATTAAGAATACGTAAGGAGTTATGTTATGTCTGCGAAGAATATCCCATCGCAACGAATAGAGACTCTGGTTTTTACGCACGGGCCGATCCAGGGTGTCGTGTTTAAACCGGTCCAACTGTACTCTGACCGGCGCGGCTGGTTGGCGGAAATTTATCGACAGGATGAATTACCTTCCGAAATCCATCCGGTAATGGCTTATATTAGCGAAACTCTTCCCGGTGTAGCGCGAGGTCCTCACGAACATGCTGCCCAAACCGATTATTTCGTCTTCCTTGGTCCGAGCGATTTTACCCTATATTTATGGGATATCCGGGCGGGATCGCCGACACGGGGGAATCGGACAAGAGTGATTGTCGGAGAGTCAAATAAGCAAGTTGTGATTGTGCCTCCAGGGGTAGTTCATGCCTACAAAAACACGGGAAGCGTCCCCGGTTGGGTATTTAACGAACCCAATAAGCTTTATGCCGGTGCGGCACGCCAGGAAGAGGTTGACGAGATTAGACACGAAAATATACCAGACACCCCATTCGTCCTGGATTAACATATAACGACTGCAAACTTCTTTTCTGTTCTTTTAATCCGGGTTCAGGCAAACAAGACAAAGTATTTTGGTTAAGTTTGCCGATTATTCCGACAATAGCGGATAGATAGAGTTGGCAGGTCTTCTCTTGTCATTGTTATGTCGCCGGAACTTCCTATTTTTACCAAACCACCTCATCCAATGGCGAGTGTCGCCGAGCCATTTATTCCTGACATATCCATGTCCATGTTACGCCGATCATCAGTCGTGACATTTTCACGGTCAAATCACCGGCCCCTCGTGGTGATATGGGCGATGGTTTGTTTTTTGTTTGGGGCGATGGGCTGTCGGTCGTTTGATTTTTATGCCAAATCGTTGACGTCGCCCTTGCCCGGGAACTTGGAAACGCCGCGTGAGTTGTCGATGGTTTCCCTGCCCGCTTACCGGGTGGAAGCGCCCGACGTTTTGCAGATTGAAGTACTCAAACTAGTTCCACGTCCGCCATATCGAATCGATACTTATGATCTATTGCTGATTCGAGCGACTGGAACATTGTTGGAGGCTCCCATCAATAACTATTTTCTGGTGGATGATGAAGGTGTAGTGGATTTAGGGCCTGCTTACGGCAAGATACGCATAATCGGTTTGACTATAGAGGAGGCCACCACGGTTACGAGGCAATATCTCGAACAAACTCTTCGTCAGCCCGAAGTATCGATTAATCTTGCACGAACCGGCGGAACGCAACAAATAACCGGGACCTATTTAATACAGCAGGACGGCATAATCAATTTACGGCAATACGGCGTTGTGAACGTATCAGGCAAAACGGTAAGCGAGGTAAAGCAGGCCATCGAAAAGCGCCTTGAGCAGTTTTTCGATTCGCCTCAGGTTACAGTCGACGTTGTCGGATATAACAGCGAAACGTACTTTGTTATTCGGGAAAATTCCATCCAAGGCGAGGACGTGGTGCGTTTGCCGATTACCGGAAAAGAAACGGTCTTGGATGCCATCAGCGCCGTTGGCGGGTTGACGAGCGTATCGAGCCAGCGAATGTGGATTGCCCGGCCTGTGCCGGGCGGTTTCGGGTGCGAACAGATATTGCCCGTCGATTATATAGCCATCACCCGGGACGCGGCCGCAGCCACCAACTACCAGCTTTTGCCCGGCGATAGGGTGTTTATCGCCGAGGACGGACTGGTTGCCACCAGTTACTTTATCAACAAGCTTACCAACCCGGTTTATCAGCTTTTGAGCATTACTCAATTGGGTGTTGCTACGACTAGAAGCTTGCAGATGCTAGGCCGGTTCTACAACAGCCAAACCGGTCTTTAACGCCCGCAGATGCGATATCCGAAACCTGGTGTAGATTGCCAGTTTAATCATCGTTGAACAATTCGCCGGCGTCAATTGTGGCTTGTGCTTGATACACGGTTGAGTCGATATTCTCGCTAATATGTTTCATGCTGCCGTCGCACATGCCGAAAACGCCTATCATGGGATGTCGGCTACTAAAGCCATAAGTGTAGTAAAGATATGTCGAATCGGCGGGATTGGGCGGATAGGCGGCGGGATTCTTGTAGTTTAATGGGATTGCACAAGTGGCCGTAGTGCCGTCGAACCAATACCAAGCATTGTAATTGCATAAGTTGACAACGACTTCGCCGATGGCAAAAGTACGTGCACGTCCGTCGCGGATGTCGTTGTCGGCCGTGAGGATGGGTTTGGCATTCGGGTTCGCGGTCAAATCCAGGTTATTGCGGCAGATAATTCCATTGCCGTGGTCAAGTCCATCGGGATTGCTGTGGTTTCTGCCCTTATTGTACGGCGACGGCGGCAATGTAGGGGTGTTTTCTAATTGTTGCGAGGCCGGGTTGACGGAATACAGCCAATTTGAACCGGCGCATGCTTTGTAGTTTGTGCACCCGACGGAGATTGAGGGATACATAAAACTTTTAGTGGTTAATCCCGCGATGTTATCGGTGTAATCCGAGGGACAAATAAGGATGGATATTTTCTGTTGCGCCGCCTCCAAGTTGTTACATAACCCGCTGGTTGAGGTGTCTTTATAATCCAATGCCTTATCGAGTTTGATGTGGTTATTAAGAGGTATCTCATCTATATACGGTAGGATCAGTGTGATCCAACTATAGCCGTCAACATTTGGATAGGCCTTATGGTCCGTGGTGCCCTGATTATGAGGCAGATATTGGAAGGCGCTTTCGTAATTGTGCATGCCCAGGCATAATTGCTTGATATTATTATCGCACTGGCTGCGGCGGCCCGCTTCCCGGGCCTGCTGAACCGCCGGCAATAACATGCCGATCAATATGCCGATAATCGCAATGACCACCAGCAATTCCACGATTGTAAATGCCCGTCGTGATTTCCATAAACCAGACATGGTCGGTTTCCTCCGGATCTGATATGAAACCCCAGGCCGCGTACTCACGGGGGGGTAAAATGCGAATTACCCGACACCACTAAATTCAGTATATCGGAATTTACCGTATTTGGGAAGTTTTATGTGTACCCCAAAAGGCAAGTTTTGAAGATGCCAACTAATGTACCCCTCCTCCGCTGGGTAAATTGAGTACGTGCAAAAAAAGGAGTCGATTCGGAAAGCGGCGGGCGGAGCGTAAAAAAAGACCCGAACGGTGGACGAACCCAAGTAACTAATAGTTGAAACTGAAGAATGAACTAAAATTTCCTTTTCCAAATAAAACGCATCAGACCGTACATGCCCGCCAGAAAGAGCATCAGTAAGGAGGACGGTTCGGGCACCACGGTTAAAGCGGAGTTGCTGGAGAGCGAAGCCGACCTTGATGTGTCGATGGCGTTAATCACTAGGGTTGATCCCGCGCCAATGGTCAGCACATTTTGATAAAGATAATCGGTGGCCAAAGTTGCTCCGCCGGTGACGGTGGTGTCGCCCTCGCCGCTGATCCCGGCCACCGAGACAGCGCCGGCCGTTAGATTGAGGCTTCCGGTTGCATAGTTTACTATCTGCACGTGTTGGGTGGACGTGGTATCATCGGTGAAGGGATCGTTGTTCGAGGCATCGACGTTTACCGTGGCGCCGGAGGCGATGTAAAGCGTGGGCGTGCTTGCGGCCACGGTGGTGGCCGTGATGGCCGTTTGCTGGTAAGAGAGCGTTCCCGCCAGAACGGTTATCGACGAGTTGTCGCCCCAAATTTGCGATCCGGTGAGGTTCAAGACGCTCGATCCGGTCTTGGTGAGGGCATAAGTTCCGCAGTTTAGCGAGCCGCTTAGCGTTAGGTTGCCGGCCCCGCCCGTGCTTGAGTTTGCGCCAAGAATTACCGAACCGTTATAAACCGCGGTAGTCGAGGTATTGCTATTAATCAATGCGCCGCCTCCGCTGCTTCCCGTGCCGCAGATCGTAAGCGACTCGGCGCCGACGGTCAAGCTGTTCAAGTCCAAGGTTCCGCCGCTTTGGACGATTGTGCCTCCGGTGGTATTGCCCAGGGCGTAAGAATTCGCCAGTTTCAGAATGCCATTAGTGATGGTTGTGGTTCCCGTATATGTGTTGGAGCCGCTTAGTATCAGCGTGCCGGACCCGCTTTGTTGCACCTTGCCGGAGCCGCTGATGAGATTGGACACCGTCATAACGTCGCTGCGGTTAAAGGCGAGAACGGCGTCGTCCACGACCGCGCCCGTGCCCAAGCTGCCGTCGGCGTTTCCGTCGCCGATTTGCAGCACGCCGTTGTGGATGAAGGTCGTTCCCGTATATGTGTTGCTGATGGTGCCATTGAGCGTAAGCGTACCTGAACCGTCTTTGGCCAATCCGCCGG
>JBEKGL010000240.1:0-6162 GCA_050012815.1 Thermoguttaceae bacterium | reverse complement strand
TACGGCTATCAATTACAGCCGAACCTGCGGATCATGACCGACGAAATTACCGAAGGCGCCGACATCTTGGGCGCTTTGCTGATGGGCCATGCCTATAATTCCTGGTGGACGGGCAGCATCCTAAGCATCGAGGAGTCGCGGCGCCTCCTTCCGCACCAGAACGCCACGACCATGCAGGTGGCGATTTCGGCAGTGGCGGCGGCCATGTGGATGATGCAAAATCCCCGCCGCGGCGTATGCGTGCCCGACGATCTGCCCCACGATTTTGTCCTCGATATTGCCAATCCCTACCTGGGCCAGTCGCTCTCGATCCCCTCGGATTGGACGCCGCTTAAATACCATGCCAGCGCCTTCGAAGGCTTCAACCGGCCCGATCTCGATTGGAACGACCCCTGGCAGTTTAAAAATTTTCTGATCGACGATAACGATTAAATAAGTTGTCAGTTTACCGTTTACAGTTTATGGTAATCAGTGGGCAGTAAACTGCCCACCCCTAACTGTCCGCTGTTTTCATCCTTCAACCCGCATCCTTCACTTGAATGGTAACTAAAAACACGCTTAAAAAACTGGCCCAAGAGCACGGCACTCCGCTGTTCGTGGTCGATCACGCAGCGCTGAGGAAAAACTACGCCGAGTTCAAGCGGCATTTACCCCGGGTGCAGGCGTATTACGCGGTTAAGGCCAATTCGGACCCGGCCATAGTGCGAACCCTGTACCGTGCCGGGGCGAGTTTCGACGTGGCCTCCATGCCCGAATTCCTTATCGTTTACGAAAATATCAAAAACCTGCCGGCAAAAGAGCGTCAGGATTTCATCTGGGACAAGATCATCTACGCCAATCCGATCAAGGCCAACGAAACTCTTACCGAGCTTGACACCTACAAGCCGCTGGTAACATACGACAATTTCGAGGAGATCGAGAAAATCCGCAAATACGCCCCGCACGCCGGGCTGGCCCTGCGGATCCGCGTGCCCAACACCGGGGCCATGGTCGAACTGTCCTCGAAGTTCGGGGCCTCGTCCGGCGAAGCCGTGGAACTGATCGAAGCCGCCCATCGCGCCGGATTGATCGTCGAAGGGCTTAGTTTCCACGTTGGCAGCCAGACGACCAACTTTGAAAACTACGTGCAGGCCCTGAACCTATCGGCGGGCGTTTTTGAAGAAGCAAAACAACGCGGCTATAACCTGAAACTCCTCGATATCGGCGGCGGATTTCCCGCCCGGTATAACAGCGGTGTAGAGCCATTTCGGAAACTGGCCAAACGCATCAATTCCGAACTCAATCGCCTGTTTCCCAAGAACATCGAAATCTTGGCCGAGCCGGGCCGGTTTCTCATAGCCACCGCCGCCACGCTGGTGGCCAAGGTAATCGGCAAGGCCCAGCGCGACGGCAAGCGCTGCTATTACATCGACGACGGCGTATACCACACGTTTTCCGGCGTCATATTCGACCATTGCCAGTACGGCATCAAGGCCTTCAAGAATGGATCGAAGCAAATCTCCGCCGTATTCGGCCCGACCTGCGATGCCCTGGACACCATCTCCCTGGCCGAGGAGTTGCCCGACCTGAAACTCGGCGATCTGGTATACAGCGAAAACATCGGCGCCTACAGCCACGCCTCATCGACCTACTTCAACGGCTTCCCACCGGCAAAAGTGCTGCATATTAACATGGATTAGGGGGAGAACTCCGGGATAAAAGCCGGATCAACAATTACCTTTTTGGTGATAATTATATAAACATTATTCGATAAAGTATTGACAGTTCAATTCCGATTGTACATAATAAAGCAGTTTTAACACGTCAAAATCCCGCACGTACATTTACAAACAGTATCCATTATGCACATTTCCCAAAAGTGTCAGTATACGCTCAGGGCGTTTTTCGAGTTGGCCAAACGATATGGCGGTGATCCTGTCAGTGCGGCCGAGATCGCCGAAGCCCAAGCCATTCCACCCCGATTTTTAGAGTTGATACTTCAGGGTTTGAAGGACTCGCGAGAAGTGGAATCGCGGCGCGGCAGCAATGGAGGATATGTGCTGGCAGTGTCTCCGCAGACAATTACCGTCGGAGACGTCATCCGGAGTGTCGACGGCTCGCTGGCGCCGGTGAACTGCATGTCGGGCAAGGGCAAAGCGCTATGCCCGCTGAATAGTCGATGCCCCTTTATGGAAGTTTGGCGCAGGGCCCAACATGCCGCCGAGCAGGTTTACGATTCAACTACCCTACAAGATTTAATCGACATCGAACAAACAGTAGCGGAGCGACCGGCCCCGCTGGAATATGTTGTTTGATCTTTTTTTACGAGATTTTTGTTATATCTCTAACACAAGGGGGAACCTACACATGAAGTACAGTGAATGGAAGTGCTGTGTCATGACTATGATAGCGTTGCTCGCGATATCATCCGTGGCGATGGCCGCCGAGTACGCTTCGTATGCCGAAGCCGATGAGACTGCGGCACAGGCCGCCGATGCGGCCGCGCCGGCGGCAAAACCGGAAAAGGTGCCGCCATTGCCGTTCCACACCATCGAAGGTTACGGCGGAGGCGCCATCACGCCCATGGCTTATTTGGTTAATCCGGGCGATGAGTGCCATCTGTTCGGCAAGCCGGCATTCGCAATGTCCTACGTCAACGCGGGACGGAAGAACCTCGATGCCCTTACCGTCACTGAGACGGTTGACCAGAGGATTGAATTCGGATATGGCGCCGATCGACTCGGATTGGGCACGCTGCCGAGCGATATCCGCGACGCCACCGGCACGGACATCGATCATAGCGACGTATGGCTCCACACGTTCAGCATACGCGGATTACTGGTAAAAGAAAACACGTGCATCGGCGGTTTTGCCGCGCCCGCCGTCACCGCGGGCGTCCATTTCAAGTACAACAGCGGCATTGCCGATATCAACAGCCGGCTAGGGGGCGCGCTGAACGGGATCGGGTATCGCCGCGAAAACGGTGCTGATTTCACTTTGACCGCCACGAAGACCATTCCACCTGATGTCCTCGGCAGGCCGCTGATCTTAACCGCCGGCCTGCGCTTGAGCCAGGCGGCGGAGTTGGGCTTTCTGGGCTTCGGAGAGACGTATCACGCGACCTTCGAGGGCAACGTGGTCTACCTGCCGCTCGATAAAGTCGTGGTGGCCTACGAATTCCGCGGCCAGACCAATCCGTACACTTACGGATTAGACCCGCTGATCGGTGGTGAAAACAACTGGCACGCCTTTGACCTGGGGTATATCCTTAGCGATCATGCCACGCTGGTCGCCGGCTACGGTATTTTCGGCCAGCTTGCAAATACGCAAGAAAATAGTGCTTGGTGGTTGCAATTGAAATATGAGTACTAAACATATTCGGATCTTCCCTTCCCATTTGGGAGCGGGTTGGGTGGGGGCCGATTTGCCGCCCATTACATTTTCTTAAAAAAAGGACTAATTACCATGTCACGCAAAGAAATATATTCCGACGTTATCCAAACGACATACAATACTCCGCTGGTGAAGCTCGATAAAGTTGTTCCACCTGGAGCCGCCACGGTCCTGCTGAAGCTGGAGTTTTTCAATCCGTTTTCCAGCGTGAAGGACCGCATCGGCCGGGCGATGATCGAGGCCGCGGAAAAGGCCGGCATTCTCACGCATAAAACTAAAATCATCGAACCCACAAGCGGCAATACGGGCATCGCCTTGGCGTTTGTCGCCGCGGCAAAAGGCTATGACTTGACGCTGACCATGCCCGAGTCGATGAGCATCGAGCGGCGGGGCATGTTGCGGGCACTGGGAGCGAAACTCGTGCTAACGCCCGCCAAGGACGGCATGAAAGGCGCTATCGCCAAGGCCCAGGAACTCGTTGCATTAACGCCCAACGCTTGGATGCCACAGCAGTTCGACAACCCGGCGAATCCCGAGATCCACGAAAAAACCACTGGAAAAGAAATCTGGGACGACACCAGCGGACGGATCGACGCGATCGTCGCAGGCGTAGGCACGGGCGGAACGATCACGGGGGTGACCCGTTATATTCGGGCAAAGAATCCCCGGTTCCGGGCGATTGCCGTGGAGCCGGTGGATTCGCCCGTGATCTCCGGGGGCAAGCCCGGTCCGCATAAAATCCAGGGCATCGGCGCGGGCTTCATTCCCAAAAACCTCGACACGTCGCTACTCAACGGCGTCGAGACTGTTACCAATGAAGAAGCATTCACGTGGGCCAGACGTTTGGCCCGGGAAGAGGGCATTTTGGGCGGAATCAGCACCGGGGCCAACGTGGCCGCCGCCGTGCGCGTGGCCGGAAAGCCCGAGAATCGCGGAAAAGTGATCGTCACGATAGCCGCCAGCTTTGGCGAACGATACTTGTCCACTCCGCTATATCAAGACACCAATGGCAATACAGCGGACGAAACAACCGGCGCTGCCGCCTAGACTTGGAAAATGTTGGAGGTACATAAACTTCATCGAACAATACATGGAATTGCACGAACAAGAACGCCGAATCAGGACCGCCCTCGGGCTGGAAAAAGGCCATCTTCCCAATGTGGGAATTGAGTGGTTGCGCAAGTATTTCCAATATCTTGCCGCGAATCTCTCCTTCCCTTTCGAGGCCCAACTCACCGAGGAAATCGGTTATTATCGACAACCGGCCTACTCCCAAGTCAAGGTGCTTGCCCTGCTCGATCCAGACAAGAATCCCGGACAGCAGGAATACTTCGGCCTGTTTTGCATGGTCCTTAAAGCAGGGCAAGAGATTGATGTGCCGCTAGCGGACTTGGAAGTAGAGGAAAAATATCAGAACTATCAACTCATAGAGGATTATTGGTACTGGATCTGGAATTGGCGGTTTGATCCCCGTATATGATCCGTCTACAGTCGAGTCGGACGGACATTTTTTGTGCCCGGTCATTGATTCCGATGGTCGAACTGGGATAATACATGTAATCTTAAATTCAACAACGTAAGGAAAAATTATTATGGATCCTTCACAAACGCCGTCCCTGGGTTTGGGTACTTTGGCTTTGCACGCGGGCCAGCAGCCCGATCCCAATACCGGGTCCAGGGCAGTGCCCATCCACCAGACTACAAGCTACGTGTTCAAAAGCACCGAACACGCCGCCAACCTGTTCGCGCTCAAGGAAATGGGATGGATCTATACCCGATTGATGAATCCCACCACCGACGTGTTGGAACAACGCCTGGCGGCAATGGAGGGCGGCATCGGCGGACTGGCCCTATCCAGCGGGCAGCAGGCCATTGCCGTGGCCTTGTGGAATCTGGTCCATGCCGGCGGACATATTGTTTCCGCTGCCGCGCTTTACGGCGGCACTATTACCCTGTTGGGGCAAACTTTCAAGCGACTGGGCATTGATGTAACTTTCGTCGATGCGAAAAATCCCAACGAAATCGCCGCTGCCATTCGGCCCAACACCCGGGCCGTGTACATTGAAGCGCTGGCCAATCCGAAAAACGACGTGCTCGATTACCAGGCCATCGCCGACACGGCCCACAGCCGCGGCCTGCCCGTGGTGTGCGACAACACAGTACTCACGCCGATACTTTTTAAACCTTTCGATTACGGCATCGACATTGCCGTGTATAGCCTGACCAAGTTTATCGGCGGGCACGGCACTAGCATCGGCGGGGCGATAATCGACTCCGGCCGATTCGACTGGGGCCGGGAGCCGGAAAAATGGCCGCAATTCACCCAGCCCGATCCCTCCTACCACGGCGCGATTTTCCATCAAGCGGTGGGCCAATTATGCTACATCCTTACCTGCCGGACGCATTGGCTCCGCGACGTGGGCGGCGTGCTCAGCCCGTTTAATGCCTTTCTTTTCCTACAAGGGTTGGAAACTCTTCATTTACGCATGCCGCGGCATTGTGAAAACGCCTTGGCAGCGGCGAAATTCCTGGAATCGCATCCCTTGGTCGCATGGGTGAACTATCCGGGCCTGCCCTCGCACCCGGATTATAAAATGGCGAAAAAATACCTGTCCCGCGGTTGCGGCGCGATTTTGGGGTTCGGCGTCAAAGGCGGGCGCGCGGCCGCGCAAAAGTTCATCGAGTCGGTCAAGCTGGCCTCGCACCTGGCCAATATCGGCGACGCCAAAACCCTGGTCATCCACCCGGCCAGCACCACCCACAGCCAGCAATCGCCCGAGGAACTCAAGG
>JBEKGL010000239.1:0-6188 GCA_050012815.1 Thermoguttaceae bacterium | reverse complement strand
ATTTTCGAAAGGCCACACCCGTTCCCATTCCGAACACGGTAGTTAAGCTTTCGGAGCCGATGGTAGTGCCAAAAGCGCGAGAGTAGGTGTCGCCGGATTTTTTTTGTTTCTTGATGAGGACCGCAACCGGTGACTTTTCTATCTCTCCCCAACTGGCTATTCTTACTCCGGACTATGCAATACCTACAAATTTTGCATATTGTCAATTGCTAAATGATAACTGCAAAGTGAACAAAGCAGAATCTAACTGTTTATTGTTTGCAAATGTTATACATATCGTTCCTTTTGCTATTTTCGTGATTATTTTGCTGATTTTTTTCAACAATAAAAACAATAATCTAGACGAATACCCTAAAGATAGTTTACATTTTTGTGTTAAGGTCACCTAAAGCACAAATATGGCACAACTGCTTTTATGAATGACATAGTTGTTTACGTCAGCGGGTTTCGGAAGGTCTACGGCGATGTCGTCGCCGTGTCGGGCATCGACTTCGAAGTGCGGCGCGGCGAGATTTTCGGTTTTCTTGGGCCCAACGGCGCCGGGAAGACCAGCACGCTGGAATGCCTGGAAGGTTTGCGCACCCCCGACGGCGGATCATTGCAAGTGGCGGGCGTCGATCCCGTCGGCCAATTTCGCCGGTTACGCAAGATGATGGGCGTGCAACTGCAAACGTCCGCTTTGCCCCCCAATATCCGCGTCGACGAGGTAATGAATCTTGTATGCGCTTATCACAATGTCGCCCCGCGCTGGGACTTGTTGGAGCGATTGGATTTGACCGAGAAACGAAGCGTTCAATATCATGCACTCTCATCGGGCCAGCAGCGTCGCCTGGCTATCGCCTTGGCCGTGGCCCACAATCCACGGGTGCTTTTTCTGGACGAGCCGACGGCCGGCCTGGATGTCGCCTCGCGCGTCGTTTTGCACGATTTGTTGCGTCAACTCAAAGCGGCGAGCACGACCATCGTTCTGGCTACGCACGACATGGCCGAGGCCGAGAGAATGTCGGACCGGATAGCGATTTTGCTGTGCGGCAAAATAGTCGCCACCGGCACTCCCCTGGAAATCACCGCCAACGGTTCGGGCTTGAGCAAAGTCACAGTACGCACCGAAGACTCGTGCCTGGCCAATGCGGAAGCGGCTTTTCCGGCAGTTGACCGAATATTACTGAAAGATGATTACGCCGTCTATTACAGCGGCAACGTCGGCGCCACGGTTTCGGCCATTATCGCATTTATCGAGGCAAAGAGCGACAGGCTGATCGACTTGCGCGTCGAACGTCCATCGCTGGAAGAACGGTTTTTGGAAATCACCAACAGAGGCGGCCAATGAAGGCGTTTATCGTACATCTCGCATACGAGTTCCGTGCCGCGATGCGCAACAAATCCCTGCTTTTTATGCTCTATTTGTTCCCGTTATTGCTCTATCTTTTGCTGGGATCGCTCATGGCCGCGCTTAATCCGACTTTTCGCGAGTCGATGATCCCGTCGATATGCACCATCGCCATCCTCACGGCCACTATGATGACCTTGCCCGGTCCGCTGGTAACGGCGCGTGAAACGGGCATTTTACGCAGTTATAAGATAAACGGCATTCCGGCGGCATCGATCTTGCTCATTCCGACATTGGCCGCTTTTTGTCATTTCATCGTGATGGGAACGTTTATTACCGTCACTGCGCCGATGCTGTTCGGCGCGCCGCTGCCCGTAAATTGGTCCTGCTTTATTTTAATCTCGCTTCTGATGTTTTTGGCATCCGCTGGAATTGGGCTGCTCATCGGGATTGTTTCGACCAGTGCGCAAATGGCAATGTTGTTGGTGCAGATCATTTTTGTGCCTGCCATGATGCTGGGCGGACTAATGTTTCCCCACGCCGGATTGCCCAAAACGCTGGGCAAAATTGCCATGCTCTTGCCCACCACCTATGCCATGAACGCCATGCGAAGTCTGGCCCTAAATCAGCCCGTGGATTTGAATACGTCCTGGTCGATCATTATCCTGCTGATAAGCGGCATATTGTCATTTGGATTGGCGCTCTACTTGTTCAAATGGGACATCCACGAATCCAATAAACTCAAATCCGCCTCAATGGCATTGATTGCTTTGCTGCCTTATATTGCAGGGATGCTCCTCCTCTGAAAAAGGGTCCAATTGGCGTATGGGCTCATTCTGTCCCTGTGGTTTCCTCTAAGAAAACCGTCTCGGTCTTGACTTGCCACGACCACTATTTCCGCTGACGATTTTCGAAAGGCCACACCCGTTCCCACTGGAAACACGGTAGTTAAGCTTTCGGAGCCGATTGCTAGTGCCAAAAGTGCGAGAGTAGGTGTCGCCGGATTTTTTTATTTCTTGATATCGCGTCCGTCGAGAAGCCTGTAGAGAGTCCGCCGAGGTAGTTTCAGAGTCCGTGCGGCCGCTGTTTTGTTTCCATGACATCGCCGGATGACTTCCGAGATGATGTATCGTTCGATATCTCGCAGCTCGCCGCCCAGGGGCACGGAAATCTCATTGCATGGTTCCGGGCGGGGATTTTTGTGAAATAGCGATGAAACATCCTCCCGATCGATCGCCTCGGAGTTCGCGTTGAGTATCGCCCGGACTATAACGCTGGACAATTCCGCGATGTTTCCGGGCCAATCGTATTGCGAGAGACACTGCCAAGCCTCTTCAGAGAGCCGATGCGGCTTGGCGGCCAAGTATGGGCCGTTCGCGGAGTTGGCGAAGGAAAGTACGCGCTCGCCCAAGGGCCGGATATCCTCCGGGCGATATCGCAACGGGGGCACGCGAATCTTCGCGATATTCAAGTAGAAGTAAAGGCTCGAGTGGAAGCGGCCGCAAGCCGCGGCGGCTTCGAGGTCGCAAGCCGTAGAGGCGATCACACGTATGGCGGGCGGCGGAATTTCCGCATCGCCGCAATAATTCCGCCATTCTTCCTGCAAAATATCGTACAGCTTGATTTGCGCCCAAAGCGGCAGTTGAGAAATGCCGTCGAGAAACAGCGTGCCTCCCTTGGCGCACGTCAAAAAACTCCGATCCGTTCGATTCTTTTTCGGCGAGCCGTTTCCCGCCCGGCCGAATAACTGTTCGTAAAGCCGGCTTTTGGGAATTCCTCCGCAAGGAACACGCATGAACGGACCGCCGGCGCGATTGCTTTGCCGATGAATGATGCGGGCAACCGACTCCTTGCCCACGGACGGCTCGCCCTCGATCAACACGGTACAGTCCGTCGGGCCGATCTTGGCCGCCATTTCGAGGACTTTTCGCATGGCCGGACTCTGGGCGACAAACTCGGCTGGTGGACCGGCCGAGCGAGTACCAAAATCGATTCTGCGCAATAAACCTTGTGCCCTTGTATCGTAGGCCAATGACATATTTCGCACCTGCCCTGGAAATATAAAAGACACAACCAAATTACCTCCCGGATGGAGGATGGCATTTGGTTGCACCCCGGCTTATGGACATTTACCCGGCGGATGAGGCGCCCCGCGTCCATAGCAGAGTCCTACTCATTAGGAAAATATCGGCATGGGGCAAAAGAATGTTGAAAAATCCTTCATCGGTTCGACTTTTCCATGTAAAGCCGCGACTACTGGTCGCGTTTGTGAATAATTGGCGAATTTGCACTTACTTTTCCGCGACCGACCAACCGACCAGGCTTCGCCCGGTGCCCGTTGGTGCCCGTCGCGGCTTTACACATAACTTTTTTACATTGTCCTTTCCGCGGCGGATGCAGGATGTGCCGGATCGGCACGCGCATAGCGCGACAGTGTGCCATATTGACGCGATTTTTGCCATTCTCGCATTTGTGACTTGAACGTTGCAAGCCGTGATCTATGAGAATAATACAAGGCGGCGCCGGCGCCTCGGACTACAATACCAAACCGATCAACAGCGAGCGGTTGATGCGGAACAAGGAAACTGAATTCATGCCGGACGATACGAAATCCAATGTGCTGATTGTGAAAGACGAGCAGCATAGCCGGGAACGCGCGATCCTAAACGCGATCAACAGGGTGTTTCGCGAGGCCCTGACCTGCGATAGCGACAAGCAAGTTGCAAAGCAATGCCTTGCGGTGGCCGAGGAATTGACCGGTAGCAAGTTCGGCTTTATCGGCGAACTGAACAAAGAGGGGCGCTTGGATACCATTGCGATGAGCGATCCCGGCTGGTCGGCCTGCAACATCCCCGAGGCCGAAGCCCTGGCGATGCTCCGCGACATGCCGATCCGCGGCATCTGGAGCACGGCTCTTAGGATGGGGCAATCTCAAATCATTAATGATCCGGTCTCCCACCCTGATCGCGTGGGAACTCCCCAGGGCCATCCGCCCATCGACTGTTTTCTGGGCGTTCCGCTTGTGCGCGGAGACAAGACCGTGGGCCTGATCGCTCTGGCCAACAAGCTGGGCTGCTACAGCCCAGACGATCGGCAGGCCATCGAAACTCTATCGGTGTTTTTTGCGGAGGCTTTGTTTGGGAAACGCGCCGAAGTGAATCTGCAGACCTATGCAACGCAATTGGAACAGAGAAACCGCGAGCTGAAAGATTATGGGGCGGTGATCGCGGCGAAAACCCAGGTCCTCCAGGAACGCACCACCGCCCTGGAAAGCGCTGCCCGGGCCAAGGACGAATTCCTGGCCAACATGAGTCACGAACTACGCACGCCGCTGAACGCCGTCATTGGTTTCTCCGAGGGGTTGTTGGAACGCGCCGACCGCCATCCACTCAGCGATCACCAAAAGGACCGACTGACAAAAATAAACAAAAGCGGCGAGTACCTGCTGGTTCTGATCAACAGGATCCTGGACCTCACGAACATCGAGGCCGGAAAAACCCAGGTGAATCCCGCTTCCCTTGACCTGGAAACGCTGATCCGCGAAATTGGTTTTCTAGCCGAGGAATTATTGAAGAACAAGCCGCAAGTCCGCTTCTCGGTCGACCTGGAAAAAGGCATGCCGCCCATCGTCTCCGATCGGGACATACTCAAGCAAATCCTGATTAACTTGATCGGCAACGCGGCCAAATTCACCGAGCAAGGTTCGATCAAACTATGGGTGCGTATCGAGGAACGGTCCGTCCTGCTGAGCGTGGAAGACACTGGAATAGGCATCGCCGAGGAGCACCTCTACCATGTCTTCGAGAAGTTCTATCAAGTTCCGGGCACGATAGGCGCCTCGCTGAAAGGGGCCGGCCTGGGACTCTCGATCTGCAAAAAGTACGTCGCTTTACTGGGCGGCGCGCTGACGGCGCGGAGCATCGTCGGCCAAGGCAGCACTTTCACGTTGTCCATCCCTTTGATCTTTGACGAGGAGGAGAAAAAGAGAACGGAGAAACTTATTGAGGAGGTGCGAGTGCAATGCCTTGCGGTTCCGGCGGACGAAAACCGGCCCAAGATCCTCTGCATCGAGCCGGACCCGACGAACGTTATGTTGCTAAACGACATATTGATTGAAGAGGGATATCAAGTCCTCCCGGCGTTTGACGGGGCGGAAGGGTTGTTCCTGGCGACGAGCATGCACCCGCAGACCGTCATCCTCAACGTAATGCTGCCGGGACTGGACGGCTGGGAGGTGCTGCACCGCATTAAGGCCGGTCCCACAACCTGCGACATTCCCATTATCATAGCCTGCACGGTTGAAGAAAAAAAACTGGGTCTGTACTTCGGAGCCAGCGACTACCTTGTGAAACCCATCGACAAAGCCCGCCTTCTGGCCGCCCTGTCGCACGTATCCGCGTTTTTCGGGACGAGAGGGTACAACGTGGCGATCGTCGATGATGACCCGGACACGCTGAAGGTCACCGCGAGAGTGCTGGAGAATGAGGGCTATCAGGCGCGCACGTTTACATCCGGCGAGGAGTTTCTGGCCAGCCTTCGAGAGCAAATTCCCGATATCTTGATTCTCGATTTGCTGATGCCGCAGATCGACGGTTTTCAGATACTCGATGTTCTTCAAGAGAATCCAGGTTGGGCAAAGATTCCGGTCGTGGTCATGACGGCGAAGGTGCTCTCGACGGAAGATATTGCGGCGCTGAACAATCACGTTCGCGCGGTAATCCAGAAAAGCGGCATAATTTACGTAAAACCATATGAGCAATTAGTCGAACAATTGAAACTTATGAACAAGAAGGAACCCGTCCATGAAACAAGTCCTGCTGGTTGAAGACGATCCGCTCAGCCGCGCGGTCGTTGAGGA
>JBEKGL010000238.1:0-6204 GCA_050012815.1 Thermoguttaceae bacterium | reverse complement strand
TTTGCCGTTACACTTGCAGATTGCCGCGCCTTCCATCCAGCGATTCTCGAATGCGCGAACGTACTTGCCCGATTCATCCAAGTAGTCGTCCGTCAATTGCGAAATATGGAGCGTGCTGTTGTGTTCGGAAGAATAAATGTGATACGCTTTTCCGTCGTCATCGACGAATAGGTTCATGTCTCTAGCGTGCTGGCCTTCCTTGAAATCGCGTCCGAGGATGTTGAATTTCGGCGTTTTTTCATTTTCGCCGTTGGAAAAAATTCCCGCCGCCTTGGCTTCTTCAATGGTTTTCGGATCTTTTTGTTCGTCACGGACGTTTATTGGCCAGTGTCCGGCATTCGGACGCATGCTTTTGATGTACCGGTACGGACCGATGACCTCGTCGGCGACGGCCACACCGCTGCGAGCGCCGCCATATCCTCCACCCTTGGGTTCAAGATGGAACCACATCACGAAAGTTTTTGTTTTTGCGTTGTAGATCACCTTTGGCCGTTCGAGTGTGCAGCCGGCGGCAATTTTGCTTTTAGGATCATCAGATACTTTTAGTGCAACGCCTTCATCGAACCAGTTATAAAGGTCCTGGGACGAGTAACAATGGACGCCCACATGGGCTTGATTTCCTTTTTCACCCGCCACTTTATGTTCGCCGAACCAGTAGTAAGTCCCGTCGAAAAACATAATTCCGCCGCCGTGTGCATTGATATGCACCCCGTTATTGTCCGGCCAATTCTGGTCCGGGATGAATTCCGTCCGCTTGGCTTGGTCATCGGCAATGCTAAGTGAAACTAAGGTCTGAAAAATGAATGTCACTATAAGCATAAAAATTTTTGTTGTTTTCATAATATCGCTTCCAGGATATGTTGGAGGTATGTGGCAATATTCAATTCAATCGTAAAGTGATTATAATGTATTGGCCGGATTTCAACAGTCTATCCGGTTCTCCGCTCAACTTGCCCCTCAAAGTCAAAGGGCTAACACAGCGTTATTACTTATGCAAGTTTCAAAAGAACCCGTTGAAATCACTGTTGAAGCCGCGCAGGCCGGCTGGCGGTTGGATGTTTTTCTTGCGCATCATTTCACCGACTACAGCCGGGTACACCTGCGCCGGGTGATTACGGCGGGCGGAGTGAGTATCGACGGGCGGGGAGGCAAGCCGGCGTATCGGTTGATACCGGGACAACGAGTTCGAATTGTTCTGCCGGAAATCCCGCGCGAGGCGCCGCGCCCGGAAAATATTCCGCTGGATATCCTTTATGAAGACGAGCATTTGGCGGTCATAAACAAGCCGCCGGGCATGGTCGTGCATCCGGCGCGCGGACACTGGTCGGGAACGCTGGCCGGTGCATTGCAATTTCATTTCGGCGGAACTCTGAGCACAAGCGGCGGGCCGTCGCGTCCGGGAATCGTGCACCGCTTGGACCGCGACACCAGCGGGGTGATTCTCGTTGCCCGCAACGATATCGCCCATGCCAAACTCGCCAGACAGTTCAATCAGCGCACGATTGAAAAGGAATATTTTGCTTTGGTATCGGGCTGTCCTGAACGGGATCGGGATTATATCGACTGCCCGATCGGGTTCCACCCTCATCAGCGGGAAAAAATGGCCATTCGCCGCGACGATGCCCAAAGCCGGCCGGCGCAGACGTTTTATGAAGTTTTGGAACGATTCGACGGCTTTGCGGCCTTGAAACTATTGCCCAAAACCGGACGCACGCACCAGATTCGCGTGCATCTCAGTCACATCGGCTGTCCCGTGTTGTGTGATCGGCAATACAGCGGTCGCTCGAAAATCACCAGGGGCGAAATCCGCCGCGATCCAGGCGATTCACTGATTCTACTCGTGCGACAGGCCTTGCACGCACGGCGCCTGAAATTCACTCATCCCGAAACCGGCATAGTGCTGGAAATCGAAGCGCCCTTGCCGGCCGACATCAAGGCAGTGTTGGATGAGTTGCGGAACTATAGGGGCAAGGGGCCAGGGATTAGAGTCTTTGTTTGAGGTTTGAGCGCATTTTGCGCGCATGTTTTTTTATTGCAAATTGGTAATTGCAAAATGCAAATTGAACAACCATAACCACTTGCGCAATTTGTCACTCTCTTCCTCGAATCGTGCTTTTAACTGAAAACTGATTCCTGAAAACTGATAACCATCTACTATAAACTTATTGGTTGCGGCCGTCAGGCCGCGCTAGGGAATATCACCATAAAGCCGCGACCGGCGGGCGTGTATTTTATGCCCAAGTTGCCTAATTTGTCAGGTTGGCCGGTTTGTTCATCTTGTCGGAAGGGCCCTTTTGATGGTACACTCCTCGCCCTTTTAGATACTTTTCAAATTACGTGTAAAGCCGCGACCAATGGTCGCGGTAAAAAGATGGGCAAGGTCATCGGTTTTTCCCCAACCGCGACCAATGGTCGCGGCTTTACAGGGAAAATCTGAAACTGCAACATAAAGAACCCTTTGATTCAAAGAGGTCGGCGGTGTTTCGAAAGTGGCCGATTCGCTCGAAATTGCTCGTGGGTCTAAGCCTGCTGGTGCTGGTGGTGGCCACTCTTGCCGGCAGCGGGTTGGTAGCCACGTATTCGTATCGCAATTTGGTGAATAGCCTGAGGTGGCGAGTGAGCGAATTGCCGGTGGCGGCCGAACTCAGCCGGCACGTCGGCGATCTGCGTATTACCTTGAGCGAATTGCGCGGACTGCGTGCGAACACTTTCGATACGCATTACAGTCGGGTTCTAATTTGCCGCAATCAGTTCCGCGATCAGTTAAAAGAAGTCGGCGAGACCCTTGCGCGTTATCGCGACCAACTGGAGCATGAGCAGCAAGCCGATTCGCGCATGGCCGACATCAAACTCGAACGCGAGACTGCCCGAAACATCGCGGTCGCCATGGCCCGGGTAAACGAGGCCAACCGCGACGAGGACTGGATGCTCGACGGAGTGAAAATCGAGGAACTCGACGGCGAGTTGAAGGAACTGGAAAATCTTTCCACCGAGTTGCCCAGCCACTTGCACAAAAAACTGGCAGGTTTCGCCGACGAAGTTCGCGGGCAATACCGCATGTTGATCAACGGGACATGGGCCGTTACCATAACGGCCGTGTTGCTTTTTGCCGTGTTTATGCACTTGTTTTACAGTTGGATATTCCGGCCGCTTAGGATTCTCGTGGCCGGATCGCGTCGCGTGGCGGGTGGCGATTTCGATTATCGCATTTATCTGGCCACCAACGACGAGATGTCTGAACTGGCCGAGGCCATGAACGGCATGACCGCCCGGTTTCAGGCCATCCGCGACGATCTCGACCGCCAGGTGCAAGAGCGGACAAAACAGGTGGTGCGCGCGGAGCAGATGGCCAGCGTGGGGCTTTTGGCCGCCGGGGTGGCCCATGAAATCAACAACCCCTTGGCCTCCATTGCGTTGTGCGCCGAATCGCTGGAAAGCCGGATCCGCGACGCTTTGAATCCAAGCAACGAGCAACATGCGGTTGTGGCCAATTATTTACGGATGATCCAGACCGAGGCCTTCCGCTGCAAGGAGATCACCGAGAAACTGCTGGATTTTTCCCGCATCGGTCCGGTGCGAAGGCAAAACGCCGACCTGGGCGAGCTGATCCAAGGCGTGATCGACATGGTCAAACACATCGGCAAGTATCAGCGAAAGCATATTGAATTCGTTCGCCGGGAAACGGTCCTGGCCTCGATAAGCGCGCAGGAGATAAAACAGGTCGTGCTCAACCTGTTGACCAACGCCCTGGACAGCCTAGACGACGACGGCACGGCGCGAATCGAGATTGGCGCGCGGGAGGATTATGCCGAGATAACGGTGACCGATAACGGCTGTGGCATGGAAGCCGACGTGCTTAAGCACATTTTCGAACCGTTTTTCACGCGCCGCCGCGGCGGTCAAGGGACCGGCCTGGGATTGTCGATCAGTTACCGGATCGTTTCCGACCACGGCGGAACCATCGAGGGCACAAGCGCGGGCACGGGCCGAGGCGCCACGTTCCGCGTGCGATTGCCGATAAATCAATCATGGCAGGAATCATATAAGGAGACCGACCATCGCCGCCAAGCCGCCTAAAAAGTTGAAATTGCTTTTCGCCGACGACGAAAAATCGCTTCAGGAAGTGATGCGATTGGAACTGCCCAGGATGGGACACGAAGTAACGGTCTGCCCCGACGGCACAACGGCCGTGGCTGCGCTGGAGCGCAACACCTACGATTGCATCCTGGTCGATCTGGACATGCCGGGCCTGAAGGGGATGGAGGTAATCGCCCGGGTGAAACAGCTTTCGCCCGACACCGAGGCCGTGATCCTTACCGGCAAATCGTCGCTGGAAACCGCCATTGCCGCGCTTAAGCAAGGCGTGTTCGATTATCTGACAAAGCCCTGCAAACTGGTCGATCTCGAGGCCGTGCTCATGCGCGTGGCTGAAAAACGCGAATTGACCAATAAATACCGGGCGCTAAAGCAGCGCCTTAAGCGGCTGGAAGGATCGTCCGATCTGATCGGCGATTCGGAAAAAATAGGGCAAGTCGGCCTGCTGATCGCCAAAGTCGCGCCGAGCGACTCGACCGTGCTGATTCTGGGCGAGACGGGCACGGGCAAGGAACTGGCCGCCCGGGCAGTTCACGACCGGAGTCTGCGAGCGGAGATGTCATTTGTGCCCGTCAATTGCGGCGCCCTGCCTGAAAATTTGATCGAAAGCGAGTTGTTCGGGCACCGCAAAGGGGCTTTTACCGGGGCCGACGAGCATCGCACCGGACTAATTGAACTGGCCGACGGAGGCACGCTGTTTCTGGACGAAATCGGCGAATTGCCAAAATCCTTGCAGTCCAAACTGCTGCGGTTCCTGGAAAGCGGGGAAATCCGCCGCGTTGGCGACAACGAGTCGTTCACCTGCGACGTGCGAGTGGTCTCGGCCACGAACCGTCATCTCGACGAAATGGTAGCGGCCGGCGAGTTCCGCGAAGATCTTTGGTATCGGGTCAATACCTTTGAAATACAACTGCCGCCGCTAAGAGATCATCTCGAGGACGTGCCGCTGTTGGCTAGGCATCTGGCCGCGCGTTTTGGCGCAAGGATTGCCGCCGATGACGAGGTTTTTACGCCCGAGGCCTTGGAGGCCCTGTGCCGACACTCATGGCCGGGCAACGTGCGCGAACTGGCCAACGTGATCGAACACGCCATGATCCTTTGCGAGAGTTTGCCGATCGATTTGGAACATCTGCCGCACCGTTTTATCTCCCCTTGCATATCTGTGCCCATGAACCGGCCAATGAACGGTCAAAGCGGCAATCTTCGCGAGATGGAAATACAGGCCATCCATGAGGCACTTGCCCGGCACAACGGCAACAAACCCAAAGCCGCCGAAGAACTAGGCATCAGCCTGAAGACGCTCTATAATAAAATCAACCAGGCGACGACAATGAGCAAAACGGCATAGGCCGGAATTGGCTGGGTTCTTTTTCGAATATATCCGGGGCAAGATAGATTTCTTAAAAAAGGCTTCCTTTGCATAGTTCGTGGGTGAATTCTGCCGAGGAGGCTAGAGCATTGTTCGCTATGGTGTAGAGTATTGTAATCCGAGAAAATTCACCGGCCGCAAGCGGCCGGGCTAAACGGATGATTCATCTTTATGAGCACTGCGCGCGTGTGCCACTGGCTATGCCAGTGCTTTTCATGTAGATTGTCAACAGACGGCCATTTTCAGCAAAACGTGACTGATGTACAAATCGTCAATTTGCTTTTTCCCACATTTTAACGCACAACATGATGGAAGGTCAACCGGCCGAAGCACTGGCAAAGCCAGTGGCACACAACCTCGGTAGGTTTCGTCAGTGCCACCCCGCGCTGGCTAATGTGGATAATTTCCAGTTAAGCCCTTATCCGCCGTCGCCAAGCGTAGGTTATAAAACCAAAAGTACCCATGACAAGAATAACTAAAGTGGAGGGCTCGGGCACGGGCTCCCAGAGGATGGCATGTTCTTCTCCAAAGCCCGATATAGTAGGAATAGTCGCGTACCCGACGATATTGCCTTGTGCGTCGATTGCCAAGGCACTCGAGCCAGTGTATTCACCGGGAAGGAACTGTTGCAGATCGACCACACTGCCTGCTGTGCCGCTCCAGAGCAACGCGTGATCGTTGCCGCCCGTGGCCGTGCCGGAACCGGAGCCGACCTGCTGCGTGCCGCTGATGCCTGAAGC
>JBEKGL010000237.1:0-6220 GCA_050012815.1 Thermoguttaceae bacterium | reverse complement strand
CGCGGAATATTTTAGCTCTTTGCTGGATCATGGTCGGGGCCTTGGATCGCAGTTCGTTGCCGCCCTCGAACCAGCCGTAAGGCTCCTCGAAGACTATATGCCCTTCCACGAAAATCGCGTTGGCAGGCTCGGCAAGCCGGGTGATATTGGCATAGGCCCCGACGCCCGTGTAAGGCTGGGGCGGTCCGAGGCTGATGTTCGCGGCGGCGTCGCGGAGTATCGGCCGCCAGCGGTTGGGATACTCCGGATCGGAGTTGAATTGCGGATCGATCCGGCCGGCGACCAGCAAATTATTCTTGCCCCGGGTAACCACCGCATAACGGGTTGCACTTACTTCCACCTGATCGAAGAGCGAAAACGTGGCGTAAACGAATTTTGCTTCCTGTCCCTCGGGCATTTGCAGTTTCAGTTTCCGTTTCTGTATTTCCTCGTCGGTCAAGAAGCCCGACTTGGAGACAATGCGGTTTTCGTCCTCGGTGTCTTTGCCCTTGGCCAGGCTGTCCAAGAAATCCTTGGAGTTTAATGTTTCCCATTTGCCGTGTGCGACGAACCACACGTCGATTGCCCGAATCGTCGCCGATTCGTCTTCGGCCGCCTTGAGCGTGCGAATTTTGATCATCACGGGCGCGGAGGTCGTTTTTTGCACCAGATCTTCATAGGTATAGCGTCCGCGGGAGATTTTTTCGATTGCCGAGAGTTGGCCCGCTGCGTCCAAGGCGTCGGCCACGGCGGGCGCGGGCAACTTGTAGGCCTTGCCGTCGGACATAGTCACGCCTTTTTGCAGCAAGTCGGCAAAAACCGGATTATCATCAGCCGCCCGGGCTTCAAAACACACCACAAGCAAACAGATGTTAAATAAACCGGTGTAAGTATTCATGTTGAGTTGTTCCGGGATTCATATTTATTGAGTCTCATGTAATGAATGTCGATTATCACAACAAAATCCCCTTGTGTAAAGGCGCGAGCATTGGTTTTTTGTTAGTGTGTGCGTTGGAATACCATCGCGAAACCGCAAGCGGTATTTGTGTCGGCGGATCGCGAAATCGCAAGCGGTTTCTTTATTTCACAACATTCAATTACAGCGTTTTATGGAATCGCTTAGACGCCAGCGAGAGCATGAGCACGCCCATCACGGCCAAAGCGAGCATTTGCGGCCAAAGGATATCCATGCCCACGCCTTTTAGAAATATCGCGCGGACGATTACCAGGTAATATCGCAGGGGATTGAACAAGGTCAGCCATTGCACCGGCTCGGGCATGTTGGCGATGGGGAAGGCGAATCCGGATAGCAGCATGGCCGGAAAGAAAAAGAAGAACGTGCTGATCATCGCCTGCTGTTGCGTTTGACTGACCGTGGAGATAAACAGACCGATGCCCAACATGGTCATCAAGTACAATCCGGTGGCAAAAAACAGCAAGGCAAGATTGCCGCGGATGGGAACCTCGAACCAAAACCCGCCGATCAGAGTCACCAGGGCCACGTCGATAAAGCCGATGACCGTGAAAGGCATGGTCTTGCCGAGGATGAATTCCGCGGGCGTGATGGGCGTAACCATGATCTGTTCCATGGTGCCGATTTCTCTTTCGCGGACCACGGCCATGCTGGTTAGAAGCATGGTAACGACTGAAACCACGATCACCAGCACGCCGGGGACGAAAAAATTGCGGCTTTCCAGGTTTTCGTTAAACCAGGCGCGGGTTTGCAGTTTGGGCCGGCCGGGCAGAATAATCGCCCCCATCCGCCGCTGGTAGCGCTCGACCAGGATATTTTCGGAATAGGCCGTAGCGATTTTTACCGCATAACTAAGCACGATGTTGGCGGTGTTCGAGTCGGTCCCGTCGATGAGCACTTGCAACCGGGCGGTGCGCCCGGCGTTCAGGTCGTCGGCGAATCCGTGAATGACGTGCAGGACCGCGCTGACTGTGCCGCGATCGAGCAAGGCCGTGGCCTCCGCATCCGTGCCGATCCGCTCGACCACGTCGAAATAGCCCGATTGCACGAAACTCGCCACGACCTCGCGGCTCGCCTGGCTGTTATCCTGGTCGAACAGCGCGGTGCGCACGTGCTTTACATCGGTCGATACGGCGTAGCCGATGACGATCACTTGCACGCAAGGAATCACGAAAATCACCATTCGCATCCGCGGGTCGCGGAAGACCTGGATGAATTCCTTGATCAGCATTTGTTTTATGCGTTCAAACATATTCAATGGAGTGCGTTTCACGCACCCTACAACCAACATTAGGTGCGTTTCACGCACCCTACGATAATTTCTTTTTGAACCGCGCTATAGCCAATGAGAACATCACAATTGCATATATCATCAGCAATATCACTTCGCCCCGCATGACATTAAAACCCACGCCTTTTAGATAGATTCCCTTTAGCAGAGTGACAAAATATCTGGCCGGCACGATATAGGTGACAATCTGAATCGGCTGGGGCATGTTGGCAATGGAAAACATGAACCCCGACAGCAAAAACGACGGTAAAAACGTCGATACCATGGCGAACTGGCTGGCCAGCAATTGGTTTTTCGCATTAATGCTGATTAATATTCCCCACGACATGGTTCCGATCAAAAAAATGATCGCCATGCCGAAAAGAAAGACGACGTTGCCTCGCAGCGGGACGTGAAAGAGGAATTTCGACATCAGCACGCCCAGCAGGACGTCGAACAAGCCGATGGTGAAATAGGGGATCAGTTTTCCGATGACTAATTCCGGGCCTTTTACCGGGGTGGAGATGAGTTGCTCCATCGTTCCCCGCTCCCACTCCCGGGACACTGTCAACGAAGTCATTAGTGCGGCGATGACCATCATCAATACGCCGATCAGGCCGGGAATGATGAAATTCCGCGACTGCATGTCTTCGTTGAACCAGACTCGCGGACGCACGTCCAGAGGCTGTTGCAAGGCGGGCGCGCCGCTGCGTTGGATCGCCTTTATCACCAGGTTTTGCGAATAGGTTTGGGTCAAGGCCTCGGCGTATCCCAGGGCGATGGTGGCCGTGTTCGAATCGCTGCCGTCGACGATGAATTGCACCTCGGCGTCGCGGCCGGCGGAAATCCGCTGTGCGTAATCGCGGGGAACCACCATTGCCGCCAACGCCCGGCCCGAATCGATCGCCCGCACAATGTCGTCGTAATTGTCAAAATAGCTTCGCAGCAAGAAGTATTTTGAACCCGTGAATTGGGCGATCAGGTTGCGGCTCTGTTGGGTGCGGCTTTGATCCCAAACCACCAGCGGGACCTTGTCCACGTCGAGCGTCAGTGCGTAGCCGAAGAGCATGAGCATCATCATGGGGATGGCAATCGCCATGCCCAGACTGCGGACGTCGCGCAGAACGTGCAAAAATTCCTTGCGGGTAATGGCCCAAATGCGAATCAGCCTCATGCTCGCACCTCCTCTTGGGGCCGCTCGGCTCGGTCCCGGGCCTCGATGAGCGAAACGAACACGTCTTCCAGCGAGGGGGTGATTTTTTCCATCTGTTCGAGGCGATAACCGCGTTGGTCGAGCAATTGGCGGATCGATTGAGCGGCCGCCGCGGCGTCCACGGCCACCACGTGCAGACCGCGGCCGAACAGGGCCACTTCCTTAATCTCGGGCAATTGCTCGATCTCGCTCATGGCCGTTTCAGGGCGATCGCAAAACACCTCCAATACGTCCTCGGCCATATATTGGTGTTTGAGTTGCTCGGGCGTTCCCAGGGCCACCAGTTCTCCCCGATAAATAAGCCCTAACCGGTCGCAATACTCGGCCTCGTCCATGTAGTGCGTTGTAACGAAAACGGTAACTCCTTTGCCCGACATTTCGTAAATCAGGTCCCAAAACGCCCGGCGGCTGATGGGGTCCACGCCGGATGTAGGCTCATCGAGAAACACGATGGGCGGTTGATGCAGGATCGCGCAGCCCAGGGCCAGCCGCTGCTTCCATCCGCTGGAAAGCAAGGAGGTAGGCCGGCGGCGGTGCTCTTCGAGGCCCGACATCTGGATGACCCACTGCTTGCGCTGGTCCTTCAATTGGCGCGGGATGTTATATATTCCGGCATAAAAATCGATGTTTTCCTCGACCGTCAGATCCTGGTAGAGCGAGAACTTTTGGCTCATATAGCCGATGTTGGCCTTGATTTTTTCCGGCTGCGTGCGAATATCGTAACCGGCAACCATGCCCGTGCCGGCGGTAGGCTTGAGAATGCCGCACAACATGCGGATGGTGGTCGATTTGCCCGCCCCGTTCGGCCCGAGGAAACCGAATATCTCGCCGGCATCGACCTGGAAATTTATGCGATCGACCGCAACAAAAGCGCCAAATCGCTTTTCCAGGTTCTCAACCACCACGGCTTTGTCGTTGTTGTCGTTGTTCGCCACGTTCATCTTAAATAATTCACGAAATGTAAAGCCGCGACCAGTGGTCGCGGAAAAGATCCTGTAAAAACCCTTGTATTTTCGCACAAGCGCGACCGACCAACCTTCGGTTGGTGCCCGTCGCGGCTTTACATAATAACCATTCCTCTGGTTCCAACGCCGGAGCGTGGGAAGGAGAAATTAATCTTTTTCCGCCAGCACCGAAACAAACACGTCCTCCAGGGTCGGCTCGATCTGCCTGATGCCGGCCACGGGCAATCCGGCATCGGCGAGTAGACCCTTAACCGCGGAAGTAATCAGCTCCTCCGGTTCGTGGCCGACTACGTGCACGCGATCGCCGAACAATCCCACCGATACTCCGGTCAATTTTTCCTTGAGCAAAGCGCTTGCGCGGCGCGGCTGTTCGCAGCGGATTTCCAGGATCGTGCCGCGCATCAGTTTTTTGACTTCATCCGGGGTGCCGCAGGCCAGCATTTTGCCGCGATCGATCAGAGCCACGCGGTTGCATCGTTCGGCCTCGTCGAGGTATGCGGTGGAAACGAAAATTGTGACCTTTTCGCGCAGTAGGCGGTATAAAATCCGCCAGAAATCGCGGCGCGACACGGGATCGACGCCGTTAGTCGGCTCGTCGAGAAATAGCACCTTGGGCGTATGGATCAATGCGCAGGCCAGGGCGAGTTTCTGTTTCATGCCGCCGGACAGATTTCCGGCCAGCCGTTTTTTAAAGGGCGTCAGATTGCCGAAGGCCAGCAGGCGATCGATTTTCTCTTGCCGGCCTTTTCGCGGCTCGCAGTAGATATCGGCATAGAAATCCATGTTCTCCATCACGGTCAAGTCCGGATACAGTCCGAACCGCTGGCTCATGTAACCGATATTCTCCTTGATGGCTTCGGCCTGCTTTGTGACATGATAACCGGCGATCCATGCGTCGCCGGAGGTGGGTTCCATGATCGAGGTCAAGAGCCGCATGGTGGTCGTTTTGCCGGCCCCGTCCGGCCCTACCAGTCCAAATATCTCTCCCTCGGCCACTTCCAGCGAAAGCGAATCGACGGCCGTAAGGTCGCCGAACCGCTTCGTCAAATTTTCGGTGCGAATGGCGTTCATAATAAAACTGGGCAAAGGAGAGTTTGTGATGAATAATGTGCCTCGCGAAACCGCAAGCGGTTATTTTATTCCCCAGTTCTATTTCTCCGTTTCAATCACGGCATCGGCGGGCATTCCGGGCTTGAGTTCCATATTGGGATTGGTGATGTCGATCTTAATGCGATAAACCAGTTTGACGCGTTCTTTTTCAGTCTGCACATTTTTGGGCGTGAACTCGGCCTGCTGGGCGATAAACGAAACCCGCCCTTCATAATCCTTGCCCGGATACGTGTCGGTGGTGACTTTCGCCTTTTGACCGACCTTGACCGGTCCCAGATCGGTTTCCGGAATGTAGGCCCTCAGCCACACGTTGACCAAATCGCCCACCGTCACCACGGGCGTTCCGGGGGCGACATATTCGCCGGATTCGATGTTTTTCGACAGCACCACGCCCGACATGGGCATGGCCAGCGTGGCGAAGCTCAACTGAGTTTCCGCCAGTCGTAAGGCGGCTTCGGCCTGTTTGACTTTAGCCCGGGCTTGATCGATGGTCTCCTTCCTTGGTCCGGCCTTGACCAGATCGTACTGAGCTTTTGCCTGATTTAAGGCGGCTCTGGCCCCCTCGATTTGCTGTTTGCGTGATCCTTCCTTGACCAGAGCAAGATGTTCGACCGCTTCGCGATAGCGTTGTGCGGCCACGTTGGAGGCGGCTTTTGCCGCGTCGTATTGCTCGCTGGAGATCATTTTCTTGTCGAAGAGTTGTTTTGCCC
>JBEKGL010000236.1:0-6228 GCA_050012815.1 Thermoguttaceae bacterium | reverse complement strand
CTCGTACTTTCCGTCGCCAACGCCATCGGCCCCAGCCCGGTATTGGTTACCGGCGGCACGCTCAAGGTCGGCAACGCCAGCGCCCTGGGCGATACAACCGTCGGAACAACCATCAACGGCGGCACGCTAGACACGAACAGCTATAACCTCGGCGCCGAACCGATCACCGTGCAAGGCGCAGGCGTGGGCAGCAATGGGGCTATCGTCAACAACTCCGGCACGGGACAGAATAATACCCTGCGCTTCGTCACGCTAAACTATGATACAACCTTCGGCGGCAACAGCCGTTGGGACATCCGCACTGATAATCCCGCCACCACGACCGCGGCGTTAACCGGCAGCGGGTTCAAACTCACTAAAGTGGGCGCCAACGTCGTTTACCTAGTCAACCTGGGCAACACGGGTCTGGGCGACATCGACTTGACCGTCGGGGAATTGGGCCTACAAGGCACCACGACCCTGGGCATCTCGACCAAGACGCTTACCGTGGCCTCAATCGCCACATTGGACTTATATGCCATCGCCTCTAGCAATGTCCTTGCCAAGAACCTTGATCTTAAGGGCGGTTCCGCGTTCTATGTCGGCGGCGGCAACAACGTTGCCATGACCGGCAACACAACTCTCGAAGGCAATGCTACTTTCACAACAGTTAATAACTTTACCTTGACCGGCAGCATGATCGGCAGCGGCGGCAGCAGCGGATTGACAAAGTCCGGCACCGCCACACTGACCTTGGCCGGAACCCAGAATTACTCCGGTGCGACAACTATCAACGCCGGCACGCTTCAACTGTCCGGCACAGGCACTATAGGTGACGTTGCAAACGTCACAACCTTCGAGTTGCTCGACGGCAATCACACCGCCGGCAACGTCACCGGCGCGGGCTCCACTCTGCTCGATGCCGGCGCAGCGCTCAGTGCCGCGTCGGTCTCTCAGAACACCCTGACCATCGGCGCCGGGGCCACGCTGACCATTGCTGCGATTTCCGGCGGACCGAGCTCGGGCGGCTCGTCGTTGGCGACGGTTCCAGAACCGGCCACTTGGGCTATGCTCATGATGGCCGCCATGGGACTGGGAATTTACTGGCGCCGCCGCCGGTAAAGTGCTGAAATAGTTAAAACTCGTTGTTGGGGCGGCAGTTAAAGTTAATCTGCAAACTGCCGCCCCAACTTGTTTCAGTGGGCAATACCGGACTCGAACCACTTGTCGCAACTACTTGCCATGATAAAAAGTTGCGTCAATCTGAATTATCAGGCGGCACAAATTCCGGCACACTCGGCGCACAATTCGGCGAACTTTCCCCCGACTTGGTCACGGTCATAAACGCATGGCCGAAACTGTCCGAAAAGGAACGGCAAAGGATTGTTGTCATAACGGAACGCATAAAAAAAGGGGGGGATTAGTAGAGAATAAAGGCTTAGTGCGCAGCTATTACAGACCCTATCAAAAAAAGTATCGGTAGGAGCCTAAGGCAACCCGGCGGCTCGGTAGAATTGTTTCCCCTGTAATTTTCTGCCTAACCGTTACGGGCTTACTGAATTGCTACAAATCCAGGCTATAAAAGTAGATGCAAAGATTCCCCCTATGCTTGCAGTCCACAAGGGGGGGCGATATATTGGAAGGTTTCTGCCGGACGTTGGCAGGGTGTCATACTCTCCGCGCTTCTCACTGCAAAAAACTTTCATCCATGTTCGAGCAAGCCTTCAAAAACATCGACGACGTCCTTTGGAAAGAAGCGGGCTGCACTACCGAACTGGACTACACCGAGCAGACCTCCTGGCTCCTGTTCCTGAAATACCTCGACTCTCTGGAGCAGGACAAGGCCGACGAAGCCAAGTTGGAGGGCAAGAAATACACCTTCATTCTCGACAAGCCGTATCGCTGGGAAAGCTGGGCCGCGCCCAAGGGCAAGGACGGCAATCTCGACCACAACAAGGCCCTGACCGGCGATGACCTGCGCGACTTCGTCAATGGGAAGCTCTTTCCCTACCTGCACGGCTTCAAACCGAAGGCCAGCGGGCCGAACACCATCGAATACAAGATCGGCGAGATTTTCGGGGAGATCAAGAACAAGATCCAGAGCGGTTACAACCTCCGCGAAATCATCGACCACATCGACGAGCTGCGATTCCGCTCGCAGACCGAAAAGCACGAACTGAGTCATCTCTACGAAGCCAAGATCAAGAACATGGGCAACGCCGGCCGCAACGGCGGCGAGTATTACACCCCGCGCCCGCTCATTCGCGCCATCGTGCAGGTGGTGAAACCCACGATCGGCCAGCGCATATACGACGGTGCGGTCGGCTCGGCGGGCTTCCTCTGCGAATCATTCGATTATCTGAAGCAGAAGAAGAACCTTACCACCAAAGACCTCACCACGCTTCAGACCCGCTCATTCTACGGGAAGGAAAAGAAGTCGCTCGCCTACGTCATCGCGATCATGAACATGATCCTGCACGGCATCGATGCGCCCAACATCATCCACACCAACACGCTCACTGAAAACCTCGCCGACATTCAGGAAAAGGACCGTTTCGACGTGGTGCTGGCCAATCCGCCCTTCGGCGGCAAGGAGCGCAAGGAAGTGCAGCAGAACTTCCCCATCCGCACTGGCGAAACGGCCTTCCTCTTTCTCCAGCACTTCATCAAGATGCTCAAGGCGGGCGGGCGCGGCGGCGTGGTCATCAAAAACACCTTCCTCTCCAACACCGACAACGCCTCGGTGAGCCTGCGCAAGCTCCTGCTGGAAAGCTCCAACCTGTATACCGTGCTCGACTGCCCCGGCGGCACTTTTCAGGGCGCGGGCGTGAAAACCGTGGTGCTGTTCTTCGAGAAAGGCGCGCCCACGCGGAAGATCTGGTTCTACCAGCTCGACCCCGGCCGGAACCTGGGCAAAACCAATCCGCTTAATGATGACGATCTCAAGGAGTTCGTCGCGATGCAAAAGACGTTCGCCGATTCGCCCAAGTCTTGGAGCGTGGACACGAAGGGCATTGATAAGACGACTTTCGACCTGTCGGTGAAGAATCCCAACGGCGGCGAGGTGGTGAAACACCGCAGCCCGGAGGAGATTCTGGAGGAGATTGCACGCGGAGACGCGGAGTGCGCGGAGGTGCTGGGGAAGATCAGGGGGATGTTATGAAAAACGGGTGGCGGACAAAAACGCTGGAAGACGCCTGCCAGTTCTCCAATGGGCTCTGGAAAGGCGAGAAACCGCCCTTCGTGAATGTTGGGGTCATCCGGAACACCAACTTCACCAAAGAAGGAACGTTGGATGATTCAGACATCGCGTATCTCGACGTAGAGGCGAAGAAGCTCGAAAATCGCCGCCTTCAGTTCGGTGACATCATCCTTGAAAAGTCCGGCGGTGGTCCGAAGCAGCCGGTAGGGCGGGTCGCCCTATTCGACAAAGAGGATGGCGATTTCTCGTTTAGCAACTTCACTGCTGCGCTCCGAGTCCTCGATCCTCACGAACTAGATTTCCGCTTCCTCCACAAATTTCTGTATTGGACTTATCTCTCTGGCGTAACGGAAGGGATGCAGACCCACTCCACAGGTATACGCAATTTGAATGGCGACGCATACAAGGCCATCAAAATCACTTTTCCCCCTCTTCCAGAACAGCGGCGGATTGTTGGGATTCTGGACGAGGCGTTTGAGGGCATCGCCACCGCCAAAGCCAACGCCGAAAAGAACCTCCAAAACGCCCGCACCATATTCGAAAGCCACCTCCAATCCTTGTTGTTGAGTAAAAAATGGAAACAGAAAACATTGGGGGATGTTTGTGATAGGGTTGAATATGGTTCTTCGGCAAAATCGAAGAAAGAGGGGAAAATTCCAGTGCTACGGATGGGCAACATTCAAGATGGGAAACTTGATTGGGAGAAGCTTGTCTATTCCGATGATAAGGTTGAAATAGAAAAATACCGACTCAAGCATAACGATGTGCTATTTAATCGGACAAATAGTCCCGAACTGGTTGGGAAAACTGCCATCTACAAAAGCGAGATGCCCGCTATTTTTGCTGGATACTTAATTAGGATTCACCGAAAGGAAGATTTATTGGATGCCGATTATTTGAATTACTTTCTCAATAGTGAAATGGCTCTGAGATATGGCAAGACCGTGACAATTTCTAGTGTCAATCAAGCGAACATCAATGGCGCGAAATTAAAAGGCTACCCAATTCAAGTTCCTCCAATATCGGAACAAAGAACCATAGTAAAAAAACTTGATTTGCTCGCGACCGAAACCCAACGCCTCGCCTCCCTCTACCAGCGTAAAATCGCCGCGCTGGATGAATTGAAAAAGTCGCTCCTCCACCAAGCCTTTACCGGCCAATTGTAGGACTTTACCATGAACAATACCGACAAACATCTCACGCGGTCACGCGGAGACGCGGAGAACACGGAGAAGAACAATTTATATCACTCCCAACCTCCGCGCCTCCGCATCTCCGCGTGAAATATTTTAATAAGAAAGAATCAACCATGAAAGAACTCGACGAAATCACCGGCGCGGTGGTGGATTGTGCGGTTAATATCCACAAGGAACTCGGTCCCGGCCTGCTGGAGTCGGTTTACGAGGTCGTATTGGCACGTGCGCTGGAGCGGCGGGGATTTCAGGTGGAACGGCAAAAGCCCATTAGTTTTGAATACGACGGGATGCTTTTCGCGGAGGGTTTCCGCACAGACCTCCTCGTCGAAAGCCGGGTGGTCGTGGAACTAAAATCCGTGGAAAAGCTGGCTCCCGTCCATGGCAAGCAACTTTTGACATATCTCCGCCTAATGCATCTGCCCGTCGGACTACTCATAAACTTCGGCGGCGCCACACTCAAAGAAGGCCTGCACCGCATCGTCAACAACCTCTCCCCTTCCGCGTCTCCGTGTCTCCGCGTGAATCAAACTTCGCGCGGCAGGGATATTTCACGCGGAGCCGCGGGGAACGCGGAGGAATAAAATCATGAATGAAGCAGAAACTAGAGCTGAATATATCGACCCCGCACTGAAGGCGGCGGGCTGGGGCGTCGTCGAGGGCAGCCGAATACGCCGCGAGGTGATTACACCCGGCCGCATCATGGGTGCCGGGAAGCGCGGCGAGCCAGAGGTTGCCGATTATATGCTGATCTACCGCAACCAAAAGCTGGCCGTCGTCGAGGCCAAGGCATGGGATAAGCCCTATACGGAAGGGATGGCACAGGCGAAAGCGTATGCGCAGAAGCTGGCGGTACGCTTCACATACTCGACGAACGGGCAGAAGATTTACGGCGTTGACATGCTCACCGGCAAGGAATGCGACGAGCCGCGCTATCCAACGCCCGACGAACTCTGGCACCTGACCTTCGCCGAAGCGAACGCCTGGCGCGACCGTTTCGCCGCCGTGCCGTTCGAGGACAAAGGCGGCTCGCATCCCAGCCGTTATTATCAGGACATCGCAGTTGAGCGCGTGATGCAGGCCATCGCGGAAGACCGGCAACGCATCCTGCTCACAATGGCCACCGGCACGGGCAAAACGTTCATCGCGTTTCAGATCGCGTGGAAACTTTTTCACAGCCGCTGGAACTTAAGCCGCGAGCCGTCGCGCCGTCCGCGCATTCTTTTCCTCGCCGACCGAAACATCCTTGCCAATCAGGCATATAACGCCTTCTCGGCTTTTCCTGAAGACGCGATGGTGCGGATCGAGCCTGATGAGATCAAGAAGAAGGGCAAGGTGCCGAAGAACGGCAGCATCTTCTTCACCATCTTCCAGACGTTCATGAGCGGGCCAAACGACACCCCATATTTTGGCGAGTACCCAGCCGACTTCTTCGATTTCATCGTCATCGACGAGTGCCATCGCGGCGGCGCGAACGACGAAAGCAATTGGCGCGGCATCATGGATTACTTCGCACCCGCCGTGCAGCTCGGCCTGACCGCCACGCCCAAGCGCAAAGACAACGTTGACACCTACGCCTATTTTGGCGAGCCGGTTTATATCTATTCGCTCAAGGAAGGCATCAACGACGGTTTCCTCACGCCCTTCAAGGTGAAGCAGATTTCCACGACGCTGGACGAGTATGTCTATACGCCCGACGACAAGTTGATCGAGGGCGAGATTGAAAGCGGAAAGCTCTACACGGAAACCGACTTCAACAAAATCATTGAGATCAAGGAACGTGAAGCGCACCGCGTGAAGTTGTTCATGGAACAGATCAACCAGAACGAGAAGACGCTGGTTTTCTGCGCCACG
>JBEKGL010000235.1:0-6235 GCA_050012815.1 Thermoguttaceae bacterium | reverse complement strand
CACAAGCGGCGGCATCAGCCGGGCGAGCATCGATGTCTGGACAAACCGCCTTGCCGCCGCTGCCCGCTTGCGCTGGGCATATATCATCAGCCCTGCAACCAGCGGCAGAATCCACAGAAATAACAACATCGCGGGACGATCGAAGATCATTGGGAGTTTTTCAGTTAACAGTTTTCAGTCATCAGTTATCAGTTTTAAATTTAGCACGGCTGCTTGCGGCCATATCATTTTTTTACGGCAACGATCTAAATCTCGTGCACGCCAGAACCATTTCCAACAGTACCAAACCCAAGCCCGGGAATAAGGCGTATGAAAACAGTTCGCGATATTCGGTGTACAGGCGGCCTTCGGTCGTTGTTTTTTCCAATTTATCGATATCGGCGTAGATTTTCCGGAGCGTTTCGGTGTCTTGGGCGTTGTAGTATTTCCCGCCGGTGGCGTCGGCGATCATTTTCAAGGCCCTTTCGTCGATCTGGACCCTAACAGATTGTAAAACTGTGTGACCGAAGGGGTCTTCTACCGGCATGGGAACAAACCCGGTAGTTCCGATGCCGATGGTGTAAATTTTAATCCCGTAAGTCTTTGCCGCTTCTGCCGCCTCGGCCGGATCGACCACCCCGGCGTTGCTCTCGCCGTCGCTTAACAAGATAATGATTTTGCTCTTGGCTTTAATGGGTTTTAAGCGTTCGATGGCCGTTGCCAGGGCGTCGCCGATGGCGGTCATTTGCTCTTCCTGTAGCAGCCGTGCGTTGATTATGTTGCCCCGCGAATCGACGATTGGCTCGGGAATTTTCACGGTATCGAGCAATTGCAGCAGCGCTCCGTGATCGAACGTCAGCGGGCATTTCGTTTCCACAAAACCGCCGAAATCCACAAGTCCGATCAAATCGTCCGGTCGGCCGGCCAATCCGCCTTCGCCGCTGACAAAATCCCGAAAGACATTTTTCACCACTGCCAGCCGAGATGCTCGTTTATTATCGAGCTCGAAATCCAAGGCCCGCATCGAGCCGGATCGATCCACGACCATCTCGACGGCGATGGCATCGGTCCGGATGCGGAATTCCTCTTTGCCGTGTTGCGGCCGGGCCAAAGCGACGACAAAAAGCGCCAGGCCCGCGAGAAAAACGCAAGGCAACAATCGTTTTACCCGTTGCGCCAAAGTGACCGGCAGATTTTTAAGAAGTTCTACGCTGGAATACAATACCGCCACGCGTCGCCGGCGGCGGAGCATCCACAGTCCTGCGGCGGCCAGGGGGATCAACAGCAACAACCAAAGCGGATCCTGAAAGCGAAATCCCATCATACTGCCGCCTCCCGTGTTTCGCGCGCCGGTTCCTGAGGTTTCAGCCCGATAAAGATTTTGGCCCTGGAAAAGCCCTCCTCGATATCTTCTTGCCGCGGTTTGTAAGCGGCGAATTTCACCAAATCGGCCGACTCCAGAAAATTCCGCAGCCGCTCGTTCATGTCGCGGTTGAAGGTGTTTGCCCGGCTGATTTCATGCAAAAATTCTTCCGTGGTCTGCTCGGGCGCGCGGATGCCGGTGGTCCGCTCGATGTAACGCCGCACCACGGCCGTCAGTTCCACGTAGAATTGCACCACGTCGGTTTCGGCCAAGCGGGATTGGGCCAGTTTTTTCAGTTCCAATCGAGCCAATTCCTCGGGCGAAAGAATCACGGCCATCACGGCCTTCGCTTGTTTTTTGCGGCGCCATAGCCACCAACCGATAATCGCCGAAACTGCACAGACGACGATTATAAACCAGACAAAAACCGACGCCGATGAAGGCAAAGCCAACGGATTGGCCGAGGGGCGAAGATTAGACAGCGATGGAACGGCCTCCCCCACCATCGACGAAATATCGACCGTCAAGGCCTCGGTCTGAATAGTATGGGTTTTTTCATCGCCGTTAGGCCTTAAATCGGTGAAGGTGACGCTGATCGGATCGATCAGCAGGCGGCCGGTCGTCATCGGCTCGAGGGTATACACTTGCTGGATTATTTCCCGGCCGTTGCGGGTTTTTGGCAGCGGCTCGCGAAAATCGCGGACCAAGAAACTTCCCATCGATGCCCCAAAAGGCGGCTTTTCGATCTGTACGCCGGGTTCGTATTCAATGGTCAAGGTCAGAACCGGCTCGTCCGAAAGCATCGCCTTGGCCGGTTGAACCTCGGCAGTAACCTTGACCGGCCCGCGCTCGACTTCCGAACGGGCGGGATTCTTCCGGGGCGAAGACGGTTGGGCATTTTCGGGTTTATGCGTGCATCCCGCGACAAAAAGAAATAATGAAATTATCACCGCCGCGATCAATGGTCGCGTCTTTACATAGGGCGCGACCAATGGTCGCGGCTTTACAATTATCGCGACGGACGGTCGCGGCTTTATGGTCAATTTGAAATTTGATATTTGAAATTTGAAATCCACATTGTTTTTCATTACCGGAACCTCCTCTCGCGCATGTGGAAGAACCGGCGGAAGCTTTTTTGGTAATCTTCGTCGGTCTGGATGGCGAGTTGGTCCACGCCGGCTTTTTTCAGCGTGTCTTTCAAGGCTTCGGACCTTTGCGACGAATGTGACTCGAACATCGCCCGGACTTGCGGCTGCCGGGTGTCGAGTTCCACGATCTCGCCCGTCTCGGCATCCTTTAACGTGATGAATCCCACGTCAAAGAGCGATTGCTCGCGGGGATCGGTCACGGTCACGGCGATCAAGTCGTGCCGCCGGTTGGCCACAGTCATGGTATGCCGGGCCGAAGGCGCCAGAAAATCGCTCATTAAAAAGACCACTGCCCGGCGTTTTTGCACCCGGTTAAGATAGTCCAGGGCAACGGCCAGGTTGGTCTCGCGCGGCACCGATTCGGCCGATATCAAATGGCGGATGAGTTTCAGCAGGTTCGATTTGCCTTTGCGCGGCGGAAAATAGTCGATCACCTTGTCGCAGAAAGTGATTAGCCCCACTTTGTCGTTGTTCTTTAGCGCCGAGAACATCAGCATTGCCGCCACTTCCACGGTCAAATCCATTTTCGACTGTTTACCGGAACCGAAAACTCCCGAGGCCGAAACATCGACCAACAGTAGCACGGTCAATTCGCGTTCCTCGCAAAAGCGTTTGATGAACGGCGTGCCGGTGCGGGCGGTGACGTTCCAGTCGATGGTGCGGATGTCGTCGCCGGGCTGGTATTCGCGAACCTCGTCGAACTCCATGCCCCGGCCGCGGAACACGCTCTTATATTGCCCGGCCATCAGATCGTTGACCGTGCGATTGGCCACGATCTGAATACGCTGCACTTTTTTCAGGATTTCACTGACGTTTTGTTCGGACATGGTTAAGGGTTCAGTGGTCAGGGTTCAGTGGGCAGGGGAAATGACGAAGGCCAAATGTCTAATGACAAATCAAACGCGATTCGTCAGTTATTAGTCATTCGTCATTCTGACTTCGACATTCTTTCGTCATTCATCATTCGTGCTTCGTCATTTTCCTCACGGTACCGGCACAGTATTCAAAATCGTTTTAATCACGTCTTCGCTGGTCATTTGTTCCGCTTCGGCCTCGTATGTGAGGATAATGCGGTGGCGCAGGACGTCGTAAGCAATGTCCTTTACGTCTTGAGGAGTGACGTACCCGCGTCCTTGCAGGAAGGCCGTGGCCCGGGCGCCCAGGCCCAGGTAAATCGACGCCCTGGGCGAAGCGCCGTACTCGATAAGCGGTTTTAGCGACTTCATGCCGAATGCCGCCGGATCGCGTGTGGATCGAGCCAGGTTCAGAATATACTGCTTCACTTGATCGTCGATGTAGATCAATTTGACCACATCCTGCATGGCTTGTACCTCGGAGGGTTGCAGCACCGGCTTGATGGCCCGGGCCGTGCCGTCCAGCGACATGTCCAGAATTATTCGTTCCTCGTCGGCCTGGGGCTAGGTGATTTTCACTTTCAGCATGAAACGGTCCACTTGGGCCTCGGGCAGCGGGTAGGTGCCCTCCTGCTCGATCGGGTTCTGCGTGGCCATCACCAGAAACAGTCCCGGCAGCGGATACGTGTGATCGCCGATGGTGACCTGCCGCTCTTGCATCGCCTCCAACAAGGCCGACTGCACCTTCGAGGGCGCCCGGTTGATTTCGTCGGCCAGGATGAAGTTGGCGAAGATCGGGCCCTTGCGGGTGCGGAACTGCGCCTCGGAAGGGACATAAATCATCGTGCCGATCAGATCGGCCGGCAAAAGATCGGGCGTGAATTGGATGCGGCGAAACTCGGTGGCCAACGACTGGGCAAGCGATTTGATGGCCGTGGTTTTCGCCAATCCCGGCACGCCCTCCAACAGTATGTGTCCGTCGCTGAGCAGTCCCACCAACAGTCGGGAGATCATCTCCTTTTGGCCCACGATCGTCTTGCCAAGCTCGGCCAGAAGCCGATGCACCGTCTCCGACTGCTCGACCACGCGATTTTTGATTTGCTGGACGTCAACCTGCATGAAGTGTCTCCCATTTCAATGAGTTTCACGGAATACTCGGTTTGGCCCCGGCGCTTGTGCCGGATGTTTTGAAAAAATTACGACATAATCCCAATCAATAATTACCATTGTCCAGTAGGTTGGTTACCGAAAGGCCGGATTTCTTTCGCGGTTTAACCGGACTAATAAAACCAGACTAATAAAATATCCGAAAACACACCATCGCCGCCACCCGAATATTCGGAATTTTTGGTCAGTTCGTACCCCGATGATGCCGCGAAGACTCCTGACGCTGGTTCATACGCTCCGCGTGGGAACCAGGAAATGGCAAAAAATCCGGGACATGCTCGATTACATATTAACCGGCTCGTATTGCGGCATGTTAGCAGGCAGGGGATGTTCCAGAAACCCCGCCAGCCGTTTAGCGCAAGTCGGTTGTTGCAGCTTGTGCATGGCCACGGTCTCGATTTGCCGTATGCGTTCGCGGGTAACGGAAAAGATTTTGCCGATCTCGGAAAGCGTATACGTATACCCGTCCGACAGGCCGAATCGCAGGCGGATGATCTCCCGCTCGCGATAATTCAGCGATTGCAGAACGTCGTCAATGCCCGCCTTGAGCAAAGTGCGGTGCAAACCCGCCAACGGATCCTCGCTGTGGGCGTCGGGCACTAATTCGCCCAAGTAATTCTCGCCTTCGCCGCCCAAGGGTTCGTCGAGCGACAGGGGATGCCGATTCACTTTCAATGCCCGATCGGTAACCGCCACCGAAACTCCCGATTGTTCGGCCATGTCTTCCAGGCTGGGCGGGCGTTTGTTTTCCTGGGTCAGGCGATTACCGGCGGCGATCACCTTTTCGGCGGTGGTTTGCATGTGCACCGGCACGCGGATGGTGCGGCTGTGATCGGCAATCGCCCGGCTGATGGCCTGGCGGATCCACCACGTCGCGTATGTGGAAAACTTGAATCCCCGGCCGGGATCATACTTGTCGACCGCCCGCATCAATCCGGTGTTGCCTTCTTGGATCAGGTCCAAAAAACTCAAGCCCCGGTTACGGTATCGCTTGGCGATCGATACCACCAGGCGGAGATTGGCCGCGGAAAATTCGCGGCGCGAGGATTCGTATAAATGCTGCAAGCGGGCGATTTTATCCAGGCGTCGGCGCAAGGTGCGGGGCGTTTCCAAAGTGAACCGAATAAGGCGGCGCAATTCGCGGCGCAATTCCGCAATTCGCCCGCTATCGGCCTGAATACTCGGATCGACCAACTGTTTCTGTATGTCCTCCATGCGCCGGACGATTTGCTTGAGCTTTTCCAAAACCACCTGCAAATACTGCCGGCGGATGGGCGTCTCCTCCAATAATCGCACGGCCTTTGTCCGCCGGAACATCATCCGTCGCCAAACCGCGCGACGCTTGGCGCCCGGATAACGCTTACTGACGACAAAGGCGAAATCGCGGCGGTTTTGCCGTATCAAATGAGAAAGCGTCTGGAAATTAGGCTGTATTACCGCTAATATCCGTTGCCGTTGCAAGAGACCGGATATTGTAATCGCCAAGGTGTTTTCCGGACGCATCTTGCCGATAAGCATCTTTTGCATCATTTCGGCGCCGGCTTGCAGCATAAGATCCGTGGCCAGCAGGTTGCGACGGAAGCGATATCGGGTTTTTTCGATCCGTTCGGCAACGCGGTGTTCCTCCTCTCGTGTAAAAAGCGGAACATCGCCCATTTGTGCCAGGTACAATTGCACCGGATCGGGCTCATGTCCGTCCATTTTTCGTTCACCAATCTTTCTGT
>JBEKGL010000234.1:0-6237 GCA_050012815.1 Thermoguttaceae bacterium | reverse complement strand
AGCCTTTTCGGCCAAGGGAATCCACAGGGAGTTGGCGGTGTTGCTATAATTTGCACCGTAATCGGCGTAGACTAGAATGCCTGACGTGCTCGTAGGCAACATGCGATCTACTGTCACATAGTCGGCGGTTCCGATGTTGTTATTGAAACCGGCGCTGATGCTGCCGTCGCTGTAGTTGTAGATTGTTCCGTAAGTGCCGGTGTAAAAGCGGACGGTGTAGGTGCCATCATTGTTGTCGATAAACATGTTCTGTATCGCCGCCGGATTGCTGTCGGCAAGGGTGCCCAGGGCGGAAATGAAGTAGCAGTCGCCCAGTGAGCCCTGGTATTCATCGGTATGCGACGGCGCATGCGGGAACAACGAGCCGGCGACCGATTTGTAGACCAGCGAGGTATTGCAGAGCGTCGGATGGTCGGCGCCAAGGAACCACTTATCGATAAGCTTGTTGAGTTGGGCGGCGGAACTGCCTATGGCCAGGTTGCCCAGCGACATGCCTTGAAAACTGGCGTTGGCCGCGTTGCCGTTGATTACGTCGCCGGCCAGGACTTGCACGTACCCGGGGATGTTCAGCGTCCCTGCCTGGTTCAGTATTTTTTTCAAGTCGCCGAATTCCGTGGTGTCGACCACGCCGTCGCCGCCCACGCTGCGGAGAATCTGGATCATGTCCAGCCGGCTGATCGAGCCGTCGGCGTCAAGGCTGGTGACGAGCTTTGCCAGGGCCGCATTTTGCAGGCTCACCGTATTCGCCTGGACGGTGACCTTTGCCGTGCCCGTCGCCGAGCCGCTCTTGACCGTCACAGTGTAAACGCCAACGGTAATCGGGGCGGCGAACAATCCATTTGCGTTGATCGTGCCGCCGCTGGTGCTCCAAGTGAACGTCTGTAGATTTGACATCGGCCGTTGGAATTGGTCCAAGGCCTGGGGGATAAACTGCTGAGTGGCTCCCTGGAAAACGGAAGCCGTATTGGGCGAAACGGCAATGCTCGTCAAGGTCTGATTAACAACCGCCATGATGGCAAATGAAACGCCCGGATTGTTGACAAGGCGGGCGGTCAGGATGTAAGTGCCCGACATTCCGAAGTTGGCCGTGCTCACGCCACCGTTGGTCGTGAAGCTCGGCGCCGGGGCCCCGGAGGGAAGACACGTCGTCGACCATGTCAGGGCGATCGGCCCGGGCATGGCGTTGCCGAATTGGTCGGCGAATGTTGGAACGGGCAATTGCAAGTTTGTTCCGGAAACATTGATCGGAGCAGTCGATAGATTCTTAATGCTTGTGAGTGTGGGCGTTACCACGACGGTCTTGACCGCGCTCGCCGACAGACCGCCGCCGTCAACTATCTTCATGGCCAGGTTGTACGTGCCGGCCTTGGTGAAGGTGACCGTCGTGTTTTTGGCGCCATTGGCGCCATTAATGCTAAAGGTCGCGGTCCCGCCGGTGGGCGAACCAGTGACCGACCAATTGTAGACGAGCTTGGATTCGCCTGCATCGTCGTTTCCCAAGACCGAGAGCGAGGCGGTCCTGCCGGTAACGGGCGCATTGCCGTTGACGATGATCTGTTGCGCCACGGTCGGTGCAACATTGCCCGGCGCAGCAGCCCCGACTATCGCGACCGACCCTGGCTGGGCAACCCCTATTTCCAATGACGATAAACCATTCCCGCTCAGCAGTGCGCGCGGTTCGAGCAGTTCGCTGCGAAGGACGCGATTGCGGGTTTTTGGTGATTTGCGGGAAGAAAAATCCAGATGGCGAAGACGACGGCCGATCATGGTCTAGCTCCTTAATAATGCCCCCATCAAAATTAAGAATCAAGACACAAGAGCAATAATAGCCCACGGAAAAATGTCCCGCGGACATGCGTTATCACGCTACCGCGTTTCGGATAAGTTTTGCCATCATCGGACGACTGTCGATCGGTCGGCCATAGGGCAAGGTTGAATATTTCGGCGGCATCTAAACCCTACGTCACCTTTTGCCCCGTGTCAAATCGCCGCCCGCCGTGCCTTTTACCCAGCAGAACAAATATCGATTTCCAAGGAATTATAAAAGATCAGCCGTTGCCCCCAGGACCTTGGCTAAAAGAATTGCCATCCATTATACGCTAACCGCTGACCACTATTATTACGAACTCGGCGTATCGAGATAAGTATCTTGTCCCATCTGCTGTTGCATCTTTTTGCGTTCTTTTTCAAAGTACATCAGGGCCTTGCGCTGGCGGAAATGGCGGCGTTCGACTTTTTTTTGAGACCTGCGGAAAAGTTTGTGCAGGGAATCGAACGGGCCGGACGATTGCTCGCCCAGGGCTTCCATTTTTTTGGCTTTCTCCGGTCCCAGGCCAGTTAGAATCAGATCGTCGTCCAGGGCCAGATACTGGCGATAGGTGCCGGGATCGCCCTGGCGCCCGCATCGGCCGAATAGTTGGCGGTCGACGCGGCTGGCGTCGTGCATTTCGGTGCCGATAACGTGCAGCCCGCCCATTTCCGCGACGCCTTCGCCGAGTTTGATGTCGGTGCCGCGTCCGGCCATATTCGTGGAAACGGTCACTTTGCCGGGCAATCCGGCACCGGCCACGATTTCGGCTTCGGTCTCGATGTGGTTGGCGTTAAGAACCTGGTGCTCGATGCCCCGCGACTTAAGCAGTCCGGAAAGTTGTTCCGATTTGTCGATGGAACGGGTGCCGATCAGTATCGGACGACCATCTTTGTGCAGTCGTTCGATTTCCTCCAACACGGCGGCCCATTTGGCGTCGGTGGTTCCGAAGACCATTTCCGAAAGGCGTTGGCGGATCGAGGGGCGATTGGTGGGAATCGGCAGCACGTGACAGCGGTAAATTTTTCGCAACTCCCGCGCCGATCCCATTGCCGTGCCCGTCATGCCCGCCAGGTTCTCGTAGCGGAGGAAAAAATCCTGGACCGTGATCCGCGCGGCCTGCCCGGTGGCCACGGTGACCTCCACGCCCTGCTTGGCCTCCACGGCTTGATGAATGCCGTCGCGCCATTTCCGCCCTTCGGCCAGCCGGCCGGTGAACTCGTCCACGATCACTATCTCGCCGTCGCGGACCACGTATTGCCGATCCAGATGATATTCGCGGTCGACCAGTATTCCGCGTTCGATGTATTGATAAATCGTCACCATGCCCACCGTGTCCATGGCCGGCGGCTTGGGCAGCAGCCGCGCCTTTTGACGGCCCTCGCGAGTCAGTTCCACCGTCCGTTTTTCATGGTCGTAATCGTAATCTTCGTCCTCGACAAATTCCTTGATGACCGAAGAGCTCCACTTGTGGCACTCCACGGCCAGCCGCTCTTCCTCGGTGGGCAACGCGCTGATAATCAGCGGCGTGCGGGCCTCGTCGATAAGAATGCTGTCGGCCTCGTCGACCAGGGCGAAATAGGCGTCCCGCTGGACCGGCTTCTCGTTCGAGCCGCCGGGCCCTTTTCCCAGCATCCCGCCCAGCAAATCGGTTTGGCCTTCTTGAATGCGCCGCAAAAGCAGGCGATCGCGGAGAAAATCGAAGCCGAATTCCTTGGCCGTACCGTAGGTAACGTCGCTCTCGTAAGCCTTGCGCCGTTGGGGTTGCGACATTTGCGTTTCGATCACGCCCACGCTCAGACCCAAGGCCTTGTAAATGGGCCCCATCCACTCAGCGTCGCGGCGGGCAAGATAATCGTTGACCGTGGCCAGGTGGCATCCCCTGCCGGTAAGGGCGTAGAGATACATCGGCAACGTGGCCACCAGCGTTTTGCCTTCGCCGGTCTGCATTTCCACTATCGAGCGATTAAACATGGCGATGCCGCCGAGAATCTGCACGTCGAAATGCCGCATGTCGATCGTCCGCCGCCCGGCCTCGCGGACTAACGCATAGGCTTCGACCAGCAATCGGCGGAGCGGCTCGCCGCTTTTCGCGCGGTAGCGTAACGATAGACTCCGCTTGCGAAGCTGCTGATCGCCGAGCTGTTGCAACTCCGGCTCCAATGCGGCGATCTTGGGCAAAAGCGAGGACCAACGCGCCAACCGCCATTGATTCGGCCCGCTCAAGGCTGCTGCTATTTTCGCTTGTATGCCGTCGGATTTGTTGTTCACGGAAAATGGCAAGTATGAATGACAGTGTATCATCCCCTGCCTGGACACTACCAGGGAGGGGTTAGGTTTTCCCGTTTGTAGAAAAAGGGGACTTTGTAAAGATACTTTAGTTTACCACGGATCTCGTGGTAATGGGCATCTTGGGCATGGAAAAACTGGAAATCGGCCCAGGACTTTGCCTTGATTTCTTGGATGTTAGGACTTTTGCCCTAACCCGGATTATTCATGGATTTGAATTCCTGACACAGGGTACAGAACACTAGCCCAAAGCGCAAGCAAGGGTAAACCATTTTCAGCCCCTCGCTTGCGCTTCGGGCTAGTGTAAATTCATGAATAATGCCGGGTTAAGCAAAACTCAGGTTACTGACTTTTTTTTGCTTCAGTGTTAGATACCGGCTCGACATTGTCGTCGATCACCCGGGCATCAGACGATGTGGACTCGCGCCAAGCAGGCTGAGTTGATTTGTTCTGAGGCTGGGCTGGAGTGGGAACGGTGGATTGCCGTGATGCGGGCAAAAAATTATTGCCTTGAGGATTGGAACCATTCTGGTATGAGTTGATGTTCGGATTATAGTTCGGCGGATTATTTACGCCCGCTGTTCCTGCGGTATTATTGATCGCTCCAGTGCCGCCATCCGTCACCGGAATAGTTGTTCGGTTTGGAGCTCCGCCGGCAAAAAACGGCGTGGAAACGCGATTGGGCGACTGCGTCGACGTCTGAGAATTGGGCACGCCGGCGCCTCGGGGATAATTATTATTTAAACTGCCGCTGGGAGGCGTATACTGATTTGTGCCCGGCCAGGTCGATCCGGGAAGCGTTGAGGGCATGGAAGCCGGCTGAGCGGGCGTCGTCTGGGGAGTGTAACCTCCTGTCGATGTGCCTATGGCAGGATTAGTTTGAGATGCCGGCTGCATCGGATAGGTGGAAGTGCCTGCCGTGCCTGCTGCTCCCGCTGCCGAAGGCCCGGTCAAAGCAGACGATGCCGGGCTGGAATATCGCGGAGTATTGGATTGATTCGTCCAGTTTGATCCCTGAGTTGAATTGGCGGAATTTGATGGATTTGTCCAGGGAGTTCCTGAATACAAAGGCGCATTGGTTGGACTGGTTGATATTCTGCCCTGATTATAAGGCGCGTTTGCCTGTAAAGCCCCGGGTTGTACGGGCTGCGCCGATTGATAATACGGATCGGCGGCTTGTCCTGTAACCGAACCCGTCCCCGGCGGCGGCACAGTTGTGCGCCCAAAGAAAGGATCGACCGAGGGCGTTTGACTTTTGCAGCCGGCCAGCACCAAGGCAATGAAAAGTATCAGAATGGCCCGATTCATCAGGCAGACTCCTTTCCATCCTGAGAGGAATAAAGGCAAAAAAGGCGCACAACACTATCGGCGGGGTTGATAGATTACCGACTTTTCACGCTGTGTCCAGAGCGATTTTTTAAATTTGTTAAAAAGGGGAATCGAATTACCCCGGAATATGTAGAGTGCGTGAAACACACCAACCCCTACAGATTGCGGTACGTTTCACGCACCCCACAAAAATTCACAACCTCTGAGGGCTGTGGACAAAATGTTACTTAGTCAGCCTGGCATAAACCGCCGGATAAATTACCATGGGTTTCAGCATTCTCTTGCCTTCCCATTTTACGCCTTTTGACATGGCGGCATTGTTAGATTGCTCGACAAAGGGGTTGGAAATTCGCAATGGCTCATGAGTTTGGTATTGCTGATCCATAGGTGGGGTCGCTTCCTCCACATATTCGTTCTTAATCATTTGAGGCTGCGGATAAGAGGAATAAGCCTGTAAAGCCGACAGTCCGGGCGGATACGGCAGTGGACTATCTCCGTAAGTTCTAGCTACTGGATAACTGTAATAAACCGGCGGATGCAAAGCATAATATGGGACGTTCTCGGACGAATATGACGTGGGTTGATAATAGCAACCCCAGTTACAAGGTGCATAATGACTATAAAAACCCCAATCTCCCGCAAAGGCCAAATCGCAGAAAATAAGGCACAGCAAGCAGCCGAAGATGATATTTGTTTTCATTGTATTCACCCCATTTGAGACAGGTTTTGTATCTGCCCTATTTTATTGTCCAGAAAATTTTTTCCAATAGGGTAAATAAAAAGGTTTTGCTTCTTGCACCATCCAATGGGTG
>JBEKGL010000233.1:0-6252 GCA_050012815.1 Thermoguttaceae bacterium | reverse complement strand
ATTAAAACAACGCGGTTACGACCTCCTGGATTCCGTCATCCAAGCCCTGAAAACCTATGTGACCACTGGCATACTTCCATCACTGCCACCATAAATATGGCAAAAAACTAAACTGTTAATAAAATTTATATTCGGCTCGTAAGTCTTCGCAGAAGGATTTTCGGGATTTGGTTGATTTAAAACTTTTCTTTCCAGATTTTCTGCTTTTTTTATTCATAATGCGTCCATAAGCGGATGATTTTGACGGTTTTTATATCATCCATAATTTGGTTGACGAGCCTGCGTTGGATATTGATTCGCCGGGAATATGTGCCAGAGAGGTCGCCAACGAGTTTTTCAAATCGTGGCGGCGTTTTATAGGGATTTTTCTGTAAGATTTCCAGCAGGCGTTGGGCCTTGGGTTTTAGCCCTGAAGCAGCCAGCTTCTTCGCATCCTTTTGCGCCTGTGCTGTGTAGACCAGCGTCCATTTCACCACTTTTTTATCTCCTTCGAGCATTTTTTTATCGGCGTTTTTAGGCCCTTGATGATGGATTTTTTCATGCCGGGCATGGACATTAAATAAAGCGTTTCCTGGATGGCCCGCCAATCTTCTTCGGACACCAGCACGGCGGAATTACGCTTACCGGCAATCTGCACGGCCTCGTGCGACTGGGCCACGTCGTCCAGCAGCGTATACAGGCGTTTGCGGGCTTCGGTCGCGGTTAGAGTTGTCATTTTGTTTTTCCTTGCGTACGTTATAGCGTACTATATATTAGGCTGGAAGTCAAGCCCCTTATCTCATGCTTTGCCTGACGCAAGCCAGATGCTCTGGACGCAATGAAGTCAGGCGGAGCCTGGCCTGCGATTCTTATTTTGGCACCGCGGTAATTATGGCCCGAAGTGCGTGGTTCACGGATTCGGAAGCGGCGAAGACTTTGGCCACGTCGGGATCAAGAGTTTTCGTCCTTTCGGTCTTTCGCGTTTGTCCGATTTTGATGCTAAAGTGAGGGAATATAGCTTATCATTATTCAATGATTTACGATGTCAACAACAGTTTTCCCGGATTTTGCAGCAAGTCGATTATGTCGTTCAAGAACCGCCCGGCGGCGGCGCCGTCGATTAGGCGGTGGTCGAAGGATAGGCTTAGGGGGAGCATCAGGCGGATTTCGATTTTCTCGTCACGGACCACGGGCAGCCAGCGGGAGCGGCCCAAGAGCAGGACGGCTACTTCGGGATGATTGATGATCGGCGTGCTATACGTGCCGCCGATCGCGCCTAGATTGCTCACCGTAAACGTGCCGCCGCGCAGATCGTCCACTGAAAACGCCGCGGATTTCACTTTTTGCGCCAAGGTGTTCAACTGCTGAGCGATTTGAGGGATGCTCAAGCGATCGACTTTGCGCAATACAGGCACTATCAGGCCGCGGGGCGTATCGACGGCAATGCCGATATTGATATATTCCTTGTAAATCACCTCTTCCTTTTCGTCGTCGATGCCGGCGTTTAACGCCGGATGTTGCCGCAATGCCATGGCAATCGCCTTTAGCACGAACGGCATGACGGTAAGTTTCACGCCCGCGCCGATATAACCTTGGGGGATGTTTTTCCGCAAATGCTCCATATCGGTTATGTCGGCGTCGTCGAAATTAGTCACGTGCGGGATGATCGAGGCGGATTTTGTCATCTGAGCGGCAATGGTGCGGCGGATTTTGGGCATCTTCTCGCGGCGAATTTGGCCCCAGGCGTCAGAGCCCGGCTCGCCGGGTGGAACAACACGCTGGAGACCGGCCCCGGCCGTAGACGGCTGGGCTTGCGGCGCTTCGGCGGTGGTTTTGACGTCTTCGGGCGTGATTCGGCCGCGCGTGCCACTGCCGGCGACTTGCCGCAAATCGATGCCCAACTCCCGGGCAAGCCGACGCGCTGCCGGTCCGGCTGGAATTATGTCCGCGGCCACCGGCGCTTCAGCAGAGACAGGCGATGCTGCATTTGTGGTGGACTGTCCTGATTTTTGCGCAGCATAAATGGGACTGTCCCCTTGAACCGACGGCTCCTGAGGTTGTTGAGCGGATTTCGGCGGCACGGGAACGGCAGTCGCTTCGGTCTCGGATTCGATCGTGAGCAGCGTTTGACCAACTTTGACAGTATCTCCCTTTTTTACGTGAATATTGGCAATTTTGCCGCCGTAAGGGCAGGGGATTTCCACCACGGCCTTGTCGGTCTCCATTTCCAAAACGCCGTCGTTGGCCGCGATTACATCGCCCTCGTGCACCAGAATGTTGACAATATCGCCGCTTTCAATGTTTTCGCCGAGTTCGGGGAGTTTGAAGTCGATGTTCATATTATTAAGAATGGAATAAAAATGTGTTTCTCGCAAAGACGCAAAGACACAAAGCCTATGGAAATTAAAAAACAATTTAATAACAATGATTATTCGTAAGATCGAAAAATTAAATCATAATTCTTTGCATCTTTGCATCTTTGCGTCTTTGCGAGAAAGTGAAATTAGTTACTATCTATACCAACATCGGATTTAGTTTGTTGATATCGATATCTAAAGTTTTTATAGCTGATGTTAGTTTATGGCGTGGATATTGCCCTTTTTCGGCCAACTGATACAGGGCCGCAAGGGCAATGCTTTCGGCGTCAACCTCGAAAAAGCGGCGGAGTTCCTTGCGGGCTTCACTGCGCCCAAAGCCATCGGCGCCCAGGACTGTGTAATCCGGACCGACCCATGAGGATATGCTTAGCGGCACCGCGCTTACGTAATCCGAGGCGGCCACGATCTGGCCGGTATCGCCTTCCAGGACATTAGTTACATAAGGTTTGCGCGGAGTTTCGCCGGGATGCAGGCGATTCCAGTGATCCGCGTCCCGGCCGTCCATATAAAGAGCCTTATAACTTGTTACGCTATAAACGGTACTTGAGACATCAAAAAGTTTTTCGAGTAAATCCTGTGCCCTGAGCGCTTCGCGCAGGATAGCGCCGCTGCCGAACAGGCGGACTTTCGCTTTATTCGGGCCTAGATCGCGCCCAGAAAGTTTATAAATTCCCCGGCAAATTCCCTCTGTCGAGCCCATGGGCAAAATGGGCATGGCGTAGTTTTCGTTCATCAACGTGATGTAATAGAAAACGTCCTGCTCTTCGTAATACATCCGCCTCAGCCCGTCGAGCACGATTACCGCCATTTCGTAGGCATAACATGGATCGTATGCCCGGAGGTTCGGATATGCCAGGGCAAAGAGGTGGCTGTTGCCGTCTTGATGTTGCAGTCCTTCGCCTGCCAGCGTAGTTCGCCCGGCGGTTCCGCCCAGGACGAATCCGCGGCAGCGCATGTCGCCGGCGGCCCAGATCAGGTCGCCGATCCGTTGGAAACCGAACATCGAGTAATAGATAAAAAACGGGATCATGTTGATGCCGTGGCTGGAATGGGAGCTGGCGGCGGCGATGAACGACGACATCGAGCCGGCCTCGGTGATTCCTTCCTCGAGGATTTGGCCATTTTTCGCCTCGCGGTAATACAGGATGGTGTCGGAATCGACCGGTTCGTACAGTTGGCCCACGTGCGAATAAATGCCGATCTGGCGAAAGAGCGATTCCATGCCGAAGGTGCGGGCTTCGTCGGGCACGATGGGTACGATGTAACGCCCGATGTTCTTGTCGCGCAACAGGTGCGTCAACAGTCGCACAAAGGCCATCGTGCTGGAGACCTCGCGTCCTTCGCTGCCGGCGAAGTATTCGGCGAAATCCTCCCATTTCGGCGGCTTGAGTTTCATGGTGGGCGAACGCCGGCGGGGCACGAAACCGGCCAACGCCCGGCGACGCTCGTTGAGATACAGCATTTCCGGACTGTCTTGGGGCGGTTTGTAAAATTCGGCATGGGCGGCGGCTTCGTCGCTTATGGGGATGTCGAAGCGGCGGCGAAATTCGACCAGTTCCTCTTCGTTGAGTTTCTTCTGCTGATGCGTGACGTTGCGCCCTTCGCCGGACTCGCCCAGTCCGTAGCCCTTGATGGTATGGGCCAGGATAACGGTCGGTGAGCCGCGATGTTCGACGGCCGCATGGTATGCGGCGTAAACTTTCGCCGGATCGTGCCCGCCGCGGTTGAGTTTTACGATTTGCTCGTCGGTCAGGTCGGCGACCAATTCTTTCAAGCGCGGATCGACCCCGAAGAAATGCTCGCGGATGTAAGCCCCGGAACTGACCGTATATTTTTGATACTCTCCATCGACGACTTCGCCCATGCGCCGGACCAGTAATCCATCCTTGTCCTTTGCCAAGAGCGGATCCCAAGCCGAACCCCAAATTACTTTGATCACGTTCCAGCCGGCCCCGCGGAAGGCCCCTTCCAACTCCTGAATGATTTTGCCGTTGCCGCGAACTGGTCCGTCCAGGCGTTGGAGATTGCAGTTTATGACGAAGATCAGGTTATCGAGCTGTTCGCGCGAGGCCAGGGTGATGGCCCCCAGCGATTCGGGCTCGTCGCACTCGCCGTCGCCCAGGAAGGCCCAAACCCGAGATGCCTCGGCGTCGGGTTTTATACCTCTATCCACAAGATAATGATTGAACCGTGCCTGGTAAATCGCCATGATCGGCCCCAAGCCCATCGACACGGTGGGAAACTCCCAGAAATCGGGCATCAGCCAGGGATGCGGATAAGAAGACAAGCCCGGTGCGGGCTGCAATTCGCGGCGGAAATTTTTCAGATGTTCTTCGCTCAGCCGTCCCAAAAGGAACGCCCGGGCGTAAATTCCAGGCGCGGCATGACCCTGAAAATAAACCTGATCGGGCGGCAGGGGGCCTTCTTTTCCGCGGATGAAGTGATTGAAGGCCACTTCGTACAACGTGGCCGCCGAGGCGAAGGTGGAAATGTGCCCGCCGATGCCGTGACTTTCCTTGTTCGCCCGGACCACCATGGCCATGGCGTTCCAACGGACGATGCTTTTTATGCGGCGTTCGATCTCCCGGTCGCCGGGATATTCACCCTGATCCTCGACCGCAATGGTGTTTACATAAGGAGTGGTCGAAGTGCCGGCGAAATGCACGTTCCGCGAAAAACCATGCTGTTTCAATCGCGTCAGAAGATAAGCGGCACGCTCCGGTCCGGCCGAGGAAATGACGTAGTCCAGGGCATCGAGCCATTCGGCCGTTTCCCGCGGATCGTCGTCCTGGATGAGCATCGGCATCAGTCCGCCGGGCAATGTGCCGTCCGGAAATATATCTGGTTTTGTCGGGTCTTTCATAATTCTCCCCTCTACCACCGGGAGCAAACAAAAATCCGTCCCCTCTCCCACTGGGAGAGGGTAAGGGTGAGGGCTATAAAAAAACAATATCCGTGAGATAATCTTCAGATAATCTTGTATATTCTATTCATAAAGTTAATTCTGACTATTGGTGTGACAAATAAAAAATAAAGGAGATAAATTCGTGGCGGAACCGATTATCAGCGTTTCGGGATTGCGGGGAATTGTCGGCGAGACGCTTACTGCGGACGTGGCCATCCGCTACGTCACGGCTTTTGCCGCCATTGCACCGCCGGGCGATATTCTTATCGGGCGCGACAGCCGGCCGTCGGGAAATATGCTGTCCCGGGCGATTCAGGCGGGCTTGCAGGCCGTGGGACGCAACACCACAGACGGCGGAATCATGGCAACGCCGACCGTGGGCGTGCAAGTTATGACTTGCCGGGCGGCCGGGGGCATACAGATCACAGCCAGCCATAATCCGTCGCCCTATAACGGGCTGAAACTATTTTCCGCACAGGGACGTGTTATCCCGTCCGGATTGGGACAACAAGTGCTGGAGCGATATCGAACCGCCAAACCGGATCGGGTTTCGCACGACAAGTTGGGCGCAGGTCTCCGTTGTGAAGATGCCGTCAGCGCTCATTTATCGGCGGTTTTAGCAATTGTCGACGTTGAGCGGATCCGGCGGCGGCGTTTCCGAGTGGTTTTGGATTCCAATCACGGGGCCGGGGGAACTTTGGGACGGCGGTTGCTCGACGAACTTGGATGCAATCTGACGATACTAGGCGAGGAGCCCAATGGCCTGTTCGCCCACCTGCCCGAGCCGATCGCCGAAAATCTCGCCGGTGTGCTAAAGGCCGTGCCCGAAGCCGGGGCCGACATCGGCTTTTGCCAGGACCCGGACGCCGACCGGGTGGGCGTAATCGACGAAACCGGGCGCTATATCGGCGAAGAATACACAATGGCCCTGTGCGCGGACCACGTGCTGCGGCATCGAAAGGGTCCGATCGTGACGAACTGCTCGAGCAG
>JBEKGL010000232.1:0-6275 GCA_050012815.1 Thermoguttaceae bacterium | reverse complement strand
AAGCGGCAAGGGCACGCCCAACAACGAGGCCTTAATTACCGGACCGAAACCGCGCCGGCCCAAGTGCCGCTCGATCCACCGGGGTGAAAAACATACCGACAATATACCCGCCGCCAAAAACCCAAATAACAGGTATGGCGCCATTTGGCCCAGCACCAGCCAACTTTCGTATGCAACCTTTGCCAAAATGGCGATCATGAATAACTTTTATGGTCCTCAGCCGTCGGTCATCAGTATTCAGTTTTCAACCTATAACCTAAAATCTCGAATACCATGCTCATCGGTGGTCTGATTATTTCTTTTTTTCTTTTTCTTTTTATTACACTCGCCGGTGCACTTTTTCCCTTTACAGTAGGGGCATTTTTTCATGATTAAACCTCGGAAGATTAGTGAGATTGACTACTCTTCACTCAGCACATGCCACTATTCATGAATGCTTGGCCAAGTACTGGGCAACGCCGTCGGCCGTGGGTTTCATGGCTTCCTCGCCTTCGTGCCAGTTGGCCGGGCAGACGTCGCCGTGTTGTTCGTGGAACTGCAAGGCGTCGAGCGTGCGCAGGGCTTCATCCACGCTGCGGCCGATGGGCAGATCGTTAATCAGCGCATGGCGGACTTTTCCCTCTTTGTCGATGAGGAACAGCCCGCGCAAGGCAACGCCGCCCTCTAACAGCACTCCGTAATCCTCGGCAATGCTTTTGGTAAGGTCAGCCACCAGCGGATAGCGAATCGATCCGATGCCGCCTTCCTTGCGAGGCGTGTTCTTCCATGCCAAGTGGGTAAAATGCGAATCCACGCTTACGCCGATCACCTGGGTGTTTTTCCGCTGGAATTTTTCCAAAGCGGCGTCAAAGGCGATGATCTCCGACGGGCAAACAAAGGTGAAATCCAGGGGATAGAAAAACAGCACCACGTACTTGCCGCGATAATTCGAAAGCTTGAATTTTTCGTCAAACGAATTGTCCGGCATCACGGCCGTGGCGGTGAAATCAGGGGCTTCTTTGGTCACCAGGGTACACATCTTCCATATTCTCCTTAATCGGTTTTCAGTAATCGGTTATCAGTTTTCAGTAATAAGTACGAAGCATGTGGCACGGAATACAGTGACAAAATATGCGTGCGGTAATGATCGCTCAATTTGCAATTTGCAATACGCAAGATGCACTCAAACCTCAAATAAAAACTCCATTACGCCGGGGCAGGGGAGGGGGCCGCGGTTCTTTGGCCGAGTTGTTGATCGATCATGTACAAACCCGTCCCGTCGTCGCCCACAAGCTTAAGTTGATCGACGATCGTGCGTGCAACCGACTCTTCCTCGACCTGTTCCTTGACGAACCATTCCAAAAAATCGTGCGAGGCGTGATCCTTTTCAGCCAACGCCAGATTCGACAAATCATTGATCAAGGCGGTTACCTTTTGTTCGTGCTTCAATGCCTCCTGGAAAACGTCCAGCGGGGACTTCCATTCGATCTTCGGGGCCTCGATCTGGGTGAGGGTCACCCGGCCGTCGCGGTTGTTGACGAAATCGAAAATCTTCATCGCGTGACCGTGCTCTTCTCCGGCCTGGACTCGCAGCCACTGGGCCATTCCCTTGAAACTTTCCGCTTCAAAGTATGCCGACATCGATAAATAAAGATATTCCGAAAACAATTCGGCGTTAATTTGCTTGTTTAAGGCTTCCTGAACTTTTGGACTCAACATGCATACTCTCCTTTTGAAAAAAGAATTACTTGCTTTACCCCGAATATATGGCAAACCATTTAGTGCCGTTAACAAAATGGGATCTGGCTCCCTTTATGGAGCCGATTCATGTGTTAGTTTACGTCATCGGGAGCCAGTCCCCATTTTGTTGACAACACATAATCAAGGCGGCGTGCCAACAAAATTGATCGGGAACTTCTCTGTGTCTCAGTCATCCCGGCGTCCGCGACACCGCGGACAAACTCCAAAAAATTCCAATCTGTAGCCTAGTATTTTATAACCGTCCCAATCTTCCTTTCGGCCCCCTCTAATTGCAAGGGGGGGACCGGGTGCGTCGTCAACACACATACAGCAAACACATCGCAAATGATCGTGATCCGACAGGTTTCCATCGTAACGCGCCTCGCCGCTGCCGAAGTCTAATTTCTGGATCATACCCATCTGGTTGAGCAATTCCAGGTTGCGATACACCGTTCCCAGGCTTATTTTCGGCATCTTTCGCCGTACAATTGCATATAAGCCTGCTGCCGTTGGGTGTTTCTTCACCTTCCGGAGTTCTTCCAGAATCACTTTTCGTTGCCGGGTATTGCGGTGGAAATTACTGCTAATCATGATGCGTTTTTATCTCTACTAGTTATTATTACTATTTATCTTTTAAGTCAAGGATCTGTTGTGTTAATTCCTGTTTGCAAACCGATCAACATCCATCTATCTACGACAGTTATGCATCTGTTTTTGGCAATTCTCTGGACTTTTTGGCCAAAATCAATTTGCCCATGCGTACACAAAATCGTGTTAAACTGGGAAAATTAGGTTGCCTTGAAAAATCTGCAATATCTAAAGATCGTAAAATTTAGATACTTAGTACTCTCGTATAACTCATTATATGTCAATATGTTATGAAATTTTTGTAAACATGCTTGACAACTACTAGTAATCTAGTACGATAATCAAGTACGTTTAGCCATAGGAATGATCCCCTCAAGGAGCCTGCCATGGAAAAGATGGTTTCTCCAACCGAGCGTGAGCTCGAGATTTTAAAAATTCTTTGGCAAAAAGATCGCGCGACAGTCCGTCAGGTATGGCGCAAGCTCAGCGGTGAAAACAAGGAACTAAGCTATACGACCGTACTAAGCCTTTTGCAGACCATGGAGAAAAAAGGCCTGGTTGGACATGAGGCAGCGGGCAAGGCTTATAACTATTTTCCCGAGGCAAGCCGCGGCGAAACGGTACGCATGTTGGCGGGCCGCTTTCTGGAAAAGGTCTTTGACGGGGCGATGGACGAATACCTGGTCCATGCCCTTGACTGGCGCAATGTAAGCCTTGAGGAACTCGACCGCTTGGAGGCGATGATCGTCGAGGCGAAGAAGAAACGGCAATCTTCCCAGCCTCCGCACGAAAAAGGAGATAAGCCATGATCGCCTGGTTAACCTCCATCGGTTACATGCTGGCTGACTATTTTGTCGGCAGTACATTGCTCCTGGGATCGGTGTTGATCGTCTTAAGCCGGATAAAACAGCCGAGTCAGCGTCTGGCAGTTGCCCGGACCGCGCTTATGGCCTTGGCGTTGTTGGCGGTCCTATTTGCCGTGCCGGATTGGCCCAGATTTTCCATTTTCCGGCCGGAATCCGGCAGGGTATATGCCGCTGCTGACAAAGAGTCGCAAAATATCGCCGGCTCGATCCCTTCAACGGAACATTTGAACGTCCAAGCGGATGCGGCCCTTGCTCAACTGTCTGAGACTCGCCGGTATTCCAAAACGAACACGACTGAATTGCCGCGGCCTCGCCCTTCAGATGCAACCCAGGCCGAGTCACTCGCTCCGGATGCACAAGGAACGTGGAGTGGTCGGCTTATGTCTTGGCCGGCGCTCCTCGCGGCTGCACAGGGACTGACGGCCATATTGGTCGGCGCCTGGCTTATTGTGGGAGCGATGCAAAGCAGGAGGCTTTGCCGTCGGGCATTTCCGGCGCCAACGTTCGTATATCAAACACTGCAACAAATGGCCATCCGGCAAGAGCGCCTGCCGCGCGTGCTGCTTAGCCCCGATGTGTCAAATCCGGTAACTCTAGGCGTCAGGCATTCGACAATCTTGTTGCCGGCCAATTTCGCGACATCTTATGATCCGCAATCGCTCCGCTCGGCCCTGGCCCATGAATTGGCCCACGTCCGCCACGGCGATTTGCGACTTTTGCTCCTGGGCCGGGGTTTGCTCTTGCTTTTGGCCGTTCATCCATTTTTCCGCCGGCTTTGGCGGATTATCCGCGACGACCAGGAGACGTTGGCCGATGCGGCCGCCGGCGCGGAGAACCGTCCCCAGTACGCGGCTGAACTTGTGAAATGGGCCAGACAAGCGGTGGGCCATCCGAACACGGGCCTGGCCGCCGCACTGGGAATTTGGGAATCGCACTCACAATTATCAAGGAGAATTGTCATGCTCTTGGACGAAAATTATAACATCGAAACACGTTGTTCCCGAAAATGGCGTTATCGTTCCTTTGCGGCAATAGCGGGAGCGATGTTCGTGCTTTCGCTGGCCACAGTTCGGCCCCTTCCATCTACCCGGGCCGCGGCTTCGGAACAAGGCGCACAGCCGGCAACCACGGTGGAATCGAAGGAAGAATCGAAAAAGCCGGCCGAGGCACTGACTTCTTATACGGGTCGGGTGATCGACAATCTTTCCGGCAAGCCAATCGCGGGGGCACAGGTCACCGTGCAACGGGAAAAGACTAAATCGGGCAAACATACGACCTTGGAAGATACTAAACACATAACCGATGTCGAGGGAAAATACACGTTCACGCTCACGCCCGAACAAGTCGCATTGTCAGGGCTGTATCTCAACTTTATCGTGGAGCACCCCGACTATTGCAGACACTACGAAGGTTATAGTTACTGGATGATTTTAAGGGACGCGAAGGCCGGCGATCGCCCGTTTTTTGAAAAGACCGAGTTGGAGCCTGCCGACAAGATTACGGGAACCATAGAGATGCCCGACGGCAAACCGGCGGCTGACGTGATGGTTAAAGCGTATTCCCAGCCGAATAAAGAACACACGTCGAACTACTGGTTCGACGTTAAGACCGACCAGGATGGTCATTTCGAGGCAAAGACAGTCAAGGGCGGGATAGGCGTATTCTGGATCATCCCGAAAGATTTCTCCCCTTCGTCCCATATTTTAACGGAAAAGCACGGCAACTTGGGCCGGTTCGTGCTTGAAAAGGGGATCGTGCTCGAAGGCAGCCTGTTGGACGAGAACGGCAAGCCCGTACCCGATGCCTGGGTAAATGCCAATCTTAAATCCGGACCGGCAAAGAAGTCTTGGGACATGCCCGTATACGATTATCTTTCCCGGTCGGCTTTGAGCGACGCACAAGGGCGGTTCACCCTTGCGCCGTTGCCGGAGGGAACCTATGGCTTGGGTATTGACAATGAACCGAGTGACGCCTTGGCGGATAAATCCAAGTCGTGCGAAGTGGAACCCACGTTCCTCAGACAGGAAGTAATTTTATCGCCGAGTGAAGATCAAAAACCGATCGAGATAACGGCCGTGCCGCACGTGGTGGTCGAGGCCCAATTCTTCGACAGTTCAGGAAAACGAACAAGTAGTTACCCACCACATCTTTTTGGTCAGTTCGGTTCATCCTCATATTATAGAGAGGCAAAAATGGATGATAACGGGAAAGCCACGTTCAAAGCGCCCAAGGGCCTGGATAGGGCTACCTTGGATGTCATCACTAATCTTCACACGGCGATTCGACACCGAACCGGCAAGGACAGCCCGCTGCAGAACGGCCAGACAATTCGTCTTGGCACATTGCAAAATGACATCAAGGATATCGAGATCATAAAATATAATTCGCCGGTGGTGATTATTCGAGCGGCCGATCAAGATGGAAAACCGATTTCGACGTCCAAGCCGCAAATAGTATATACTGAAGGACGATATTCCCAAGATCAATCCCACCCGGCCAATTTCAAGGGGGACGCATTTTTTCAGCGTCAATCGGACGGCCGCTGGGCAACCTCGGAACTGCTGCCCGACGAGGATTTCACCTTAACCGTCGAGGTGCAAGGCTACGAGCCGAAGACCGAAAAACTCAATCTGCCCGAAGGGGCGATTAAGGAACTGGAAATGCGGCTGAAGAAAAAGCCCTGAGCCAGCGAGAGCGTGCTAACCCGGATTATTCATGAATTTACACCAGCCCGAAGCGCAAGGGAGGGACGGCAAACAGTTTACCTTCGCTTGCGCTTCGGGCTGGTGTTTCGCGCTCTGCGTTAAAACTCCTAGGCTATGAATAATCCGGGCTAATTGATCTTTTCGCCCCAACGGGGCACTTATTCATCCAGTGAACCGTTGGCCCTTTGGGCCGAAATACCCGTATGTCGGACCCTTTAAACCAGGGCGTTGCTCTGGCCCGGGAGAATCGAAGGGCCTTCGGCTCGAAAGAAATATGATTCTATGAAAGAGTGGTCCTCCTGGTGGTATAAACGATGTAGTAATGTTTTACCCATCAAAACCACGACAGGAGGACCGAGAGATGTTATACCTTGGCATCGACCAGCATCGCAAGCAG
>JBEKGL010000231.1:0-6313 GCA_050012815.1 Thermoguttaceae bacterium | reverse complement strand
CCTCGAAACCGAAACTGAGCATGGTGTGGGCAATGCCCGGCATTTCGTTAAACGGCACCACGATAAAATCGACCGTCGTAAGCTTGCCAAGGTCAAAAGTCTTATCGTAATAGTAAACGTCGAAATCGTCGTATGTTCTATACTGGCTGGAACGGATGTTGCGAATGGCGACCTTATCGCCCATTAAATCGGCCTTGGGCATGACTTCCATTCCCGGAGTCCAGTCGCGGTCGTTCGACGGCTTAAATGACTTGAATAAATCCTCATTAAGTTTAAGCGAAGGGAACATCGGTCCGTCGTCCGCGACCGTTTGCTTATTTTGCTGGGTCTCGATTTTGCATCCACAGGTCAGGAGTATCGACAAACCGATCCATCCGGCACAAAGGCTTGTTTTACCAGACAGACGAAACAGTCTGAATTGAAAGCTGCGCAAGTTGGGCATTTTGAACAAACGCCGAAAAACAGATAAGATGCACTTGAATCGACATAGTGACAAGCGGCGCGATTTGTACCCGGAAATCCCTTTTCATGCAAGACTATTTGGTAGCCTCAGGCGCAACTGGTTTAGCCTTGGATAAGACTTCGGCCTCAGGCGTTACCTGGTCGATATTCGGCGGGATTTCGGCTTTGGCGTTGCCCAAAGCCCAGGCTATGCCGCCCAGGAGGATCTGCTGGAAGATTTTATTTTTCCAAATATCCTCGCGATGGCCCAGCGAGGTGTAAAACACGCGGCCTTTACCGTGCATCCTGGCCCAGGTGGCTGGGAAAGGCGGTCGCTGATAATGCGGCCCTTTCATGCCTTCGGTCTCTTGCACCAGGATTACGTGCAGATCCTTGGCGTATTTTTTGAAGGGATACCATTCTTCCATCAATTCGATGAAATCGCCGAGGCCTTCCATACCCGGAAATTTCGGATCCACGACGCGATTTTTGGCTATTTGTTGAGCGTCGTGCATCGAAAACTCTGCCCCGATCATGGCGATGTACGGATCGATTTCCTCGCTTTTGTCTTTGCGGAAGGTATCGGTGGCCGAGTGGATGCCGACGAATGCCTTGCCCGCCGTGATCGCGTCGAGCAATTTTTTCTTTTGTTCATCGGAAAGTGGATTGCCGGAGGTGTAAAAGGCGATGGCATCGAACTGATCCAAATCGCCGTCGAACACCGCGGGATCTTGGCTGCATACAACCTCGAAGCCGGATTTTTCGCCCCACTCGGTGAGCAATTTTTCCGAACGGCTAAGTTTACCGTCGGTTTTTTTTCGATCGACTTCGGGGTGCACGAAGCCCGCGCTTTTTGTGTAGTACAGGATTTTTTGCTTTTTATTATCGGCGGCCGACACCCAACCCAACGGAAAGGCCGACAGCCCAATAACGGTTGCTCCGGCGGTCAACAGCATTTCACGGCGATTCATGGCAAGATCTCCGGGTTTTCAGTTTTCAGTTAACAGTTTACAGTTTACAGTTTTTACATCCATCGTCCACTGCCCACTGCCCACTGCCCACTTCATACATTATCACTACTCCCCATTATTTTCATCCTTTATTTTTTTCTATTCCCTATCCCCTATCCCCTATTCCCTATGTTTGAGAAATTCCAGCCGGGCCAGGCCGGCAGCGCCGATATAGCCGGCGTCTCCGCCCAGGGTTGCGAAGTCGATCACGGTATTTTCGGCCAGTATGGGAAATGCGCGGCGTTTGACTTCGGCCTTGATTTCGGCAAGGAAGTCGCGGCCGAGCCGGGTTTCATTGCCGCCGAAGGTCATGGCTCCGCCCAGGAGTATGCCGTTGGGATCGACGGTGTGCATCAAATTCGTAATGCCCACGCCCAGATACCTGGCGGTTTCCATGACGATGTCGAGGGAGAGCGGATCGCCGTTTTCGGCATGTTGGGCGACCAGTTTTGGCGAGAGTTCCTCTCCGCGGTTCAAATCGGCGGTAAGCGAACTCGATCGCCCGGCGTCCAGGGCCTCGCGGGTTCGTTTGATTACGGCCGTGGCGCTGGTGTAAGCTTCGAGATGTCCGCGCCGGCCGCATCCGCACGGGCGTGCGTCGGGCGAGCAATTGATGATGATATGGCCGCATTCGCCGCCGTGGCTGTGTTCGCCGTTGAGGCACAGGTCGCCGATGATAATGCCGCTGCCTATGCCCGTGCCCAAGGTGAACAGCACCATGCTGTGGAAATCGCGCCCCGAACCGACCCAGAATTCACCATAAGCGGCGGCGTTGGCGTCGTTGTCGAAAGTCACCGGCAGACCGCAATGAAAACTCACGCGGTCGCGCAATGGAAAGTAATCCCAACCCTTCAGGTTTGCCGGCACCAGGAGCTTGCCCGCGGGGATGTCCATTGGGCCGGGCGAACCGAGCCCTACCCGGCCGATATCGGAAATATCCACACCCGCTTTTTCGGCGACCTGCAATACGGCCTTGCCCATGCGCGCGGAAGCGTCTTCCGGTCCCTTGGGCACATCGGTGGGGACGCTGAGCCAGGCCAGCGGGCGGCCCAGGTCGTCGACTATGCCCGCCTTGATGTTGGTCCCTCCCAAATCGACGCCGATGAAATAGGGTTTTTGGGCCTGTTCGAGCGATATGAAATGTTGATTGTCGCGGGCCATTGTCATGCACGTGGTTCGGGGAAAAGTTATGTAATCTTATTGCGCAAAAGAGACAGTATAATCCTTTTTTTCACAAAGGCAATCAGCCTCCCCCTAGCCCGGATTCCCCATTTTTTATAGAATAGCTGAAATATTATTCCAAGTTTAAAATCCAGGATCACTTACCATGTCGACAGCCGACCAACTTTACGACGTAGCAATCGATCTCCAACAAGCCGGCAAACTGGACGAAGCGATAAGCAGGCTCGAAGCGCTGATCGTATCGTTTCCGGATTACGCCTTGGCTCACGCCGGGCTGAGCGTTTTTTACGGCAAACAGGGCCGGCATGACGAAGCCATCGAGCACGCCCGAAAGGTGTGCGAACTGGACAGCGAAGATCCCTTCAGTTTCATGGCCCTAAGCCTGATCTGCCAGCGGGCGGGTTTGATTCCCGAGGCCGAACAGGCCATGAACGAGGCACTGCACCGGCAATGGGAGGCAAGACAGAAAAAGGATGAAGGAGGAGGGATGAAGGATGAGGGATGAAGGATGAGGGATGAGGGGATGGACAGAGAGGGCCGGGCAATTTATTGCCCGGTCGAGATTGTTAAAGAAAACATTCAAGGTCTTATTTAATCGGGGAAGCGGAGTTTCAGGACGTATTCTTCCCATTCCTGTTGAAATTTTTCCATATCCTCGCGGTCGAGTACGGATTTTAGGGTGTTGTAGCCGGTGGGGTCTTCGCGGCGGTTTTTATAGAACTGGTGATAGAATTTTTTCAGCAGGTCGTGTTGCTGGAGGTAATAGCATAGATATCGGGCTTGGGCGTAGTTTGTGCCTCTGTCTTTTTCGTAGAACTCATTAGTGCCCGTGGAACACAGTGCCTTAAATGAAGGCACTTTTTTTCCCCGGATCGCCTCTTGCAGGCCGGCCAGCCGCCAATTGGTGTAACCGTGGATTTGACTGTTTTCCTCGCCGCTTTGTTCATAGAGCGAGCCTAGGCCCTCGTTCAGCCATGAGGGGCAGTCGGGAAAATTGGCGGCCATAAAGGGATGCACTATCTCGTGAACCAGTGTGCCTCCGCCGGTGGCGATGTTCATCACTAAAGCATGATCCCGGGCGGAATAGTAACCAAAGGGCGTGTCGGGTTTTTTATCGAAAAGACGTTGTGTGTTCTGTTCGTAGCTTTCCTTGTCTTTAAACAGCCAAATGTCGAGGATCTCTTTGGGATCTTTGTCGAAATAGGCGTCTTTAAGTTTTTTTACGGCCCAGGCCACGGTTCCATCGGCCCGGCGTTTGACCGCGACCGGTGATTCGTCGCCGATCACGACAAAGGGCGGGGTAACGATGACGGTGAATTGATCGTCCGCTGCTTTTTTCCGCAGTTCTTTCACGTGGGCGGCATAATCGGCATCGGTAAACGAGGAGCTTTTTTCAGCCGACGCCGATCGCGCGCTTCCAGCGACGATGGATAGCAAGATAATCGAAAAAAGGCTTGTGTATTTATTCCGCACGATATTTTTGAAACCCCGGGTGTATTTATCCGGGGACAAATAATTCACCCGGGGCTAAATAAATTATATGTAGCCGCTCATTCGGCGGCTTCCAGGCGTAGAGGGACTTGGATTTGCTTGCCCTCGCGGATAACAGTCAAAACGACCTGGTCGCCGGCGCGTTTGCTTTCGACGGCTTCGATGAAATTGTCGCCGGTGCGGACGGGCTTGCCGTCCACGGCGATAATCAGGTCGGCCGTGGCCAAATTAGGAGGCAATGTAATAGTAAATGGACCTTGTCGCTGCTGCTTTACCTGCGGTCCTTGCAAACCTGCCTTTTGCGCAGGCCCGCCGGGCACAAGCGTCAGGACCAGTAATCCTTGATCGGTTTGATACACCTTGCCGATTCCCGATTCGGGCCGGAGCACTCGGCCGGTTGAGATCAGTTGCGGCACGACCCGGCGGATTGTGTTTATGGGAATAGCAAAGCCCACGCCCGCGCTTTCACCGGTCGAAGTGGCGATGGCGGTGTTCATGCCGATCATCAACCCGTGGCTGTCCAAAAGCGGTCCGCCGGAGTTTCCGGGATTCATCGCGGCGTCGATCTGAATGACCGATTTAAGTGTGCGTTCTGGGCGACGGAGCAAGGAGCGGTTTAAACTGGAGATGATGCCGGTGGACAAGGTGCGTTCCAGACCGAAGGGATTGCCGATGGCAAAAACCCGTTGGCCCACGAGCAAATTGGTGGAACTGCCGAACGTGACCGGATAGAGCAACTCGGCCGGGGCTTTAATTTTCAACACCGCGACGTCGGTGGCCGGATCGACTCCCACGATTTGTACCGCGACGTCGGTGGCCGGATCGACTCCCGCGATTTGTGCCATATAGTCGCTGCCGTCGAATAGAGTAACCCGAATTTGCCTGGCGCCTTTGATGACGTGGAAATTTGTAAGGATGTGTCCTTGCCGGTCGATTACCGAACCGCTGCCTTCGCCTTTGTCAGCGACACCGAAAAAGGAACGTTCGCCTGTTGTGTTGATGTTTACCACACTGCGGTTGACGTTTTGGTAGACAAGTACGTTGACTTGCTCGTCCGGAGTCAAGTGTTGCAAGTCGGCTGCGGTAAGTTGATTCGCGGCGCCCTGTGGCGCGGAAGCGTTACCGGCTGGACCGCTCGGCGAGGCGTTTCCTGTAGGCTGCGACGAAAGCGCCGGCTCCTGGGCGACTGATTTTGGTTCCAAGGCGGGACCGCCGAACCAAAAAACTGCCGCCGTTATGCCCGTGATGCCGGATAGCAAACAAAGGAAAATGAGTTTTCGCATGAAGATCACCAGGATCAATTCGAAGTATTTTAGTAAAAGACTGTATAACTGCCGGAACAAATCAAAGTATTATTAAAAGGCCGTGAAATTGTGTTTATGTCCGATCATTTTTAATCATACACCTTTGTGCCTGCATTGGGGAGATAATGACGGGAAGAGTGTAAGAAATCCGACGGATGTTTTCAAACATGAAGGCGATGATTTATCAAGGATGCAAGTATAAATGTCACAAAGAGTTGCGGCGATTAATCAATCTAAACGAATGGGGATTTTAGGATTTAATTCAGACGGCTTTTTAAGCGGTCTTGCTGCGTGGAATCAAAGGGGGACGCATATTAGAGCCGTTATGAATTTGGTTTGGGGTAGTATGTATATCCCCCCGACGGCACGCAATTTGCTGTCTTATCCGTTACAATCACAACTCTCTGTTTTTATAGTGGCAAATAATTGATAAGTTAGATAAAATAAGGTTGGCCATTTTTTATGTGTCTGTAATTTTTTGGAGAGTTTTAAGATGACTGAAAAACATCTCATTCGCTGGACTGTTATTTTATCGGCGGCCATATTGTCCGTGACCATGCCGGTTCACAATCAGGCGGCCGCTAACGACGGTTCGATTACGGCGCGCATGGATAGTTTCACAAATCCGGACGGAACCAACTATTTCGCCCTTAGTCTGAAGCCGGAGGGGATCGCCGCCGGCGCAGGGCCGCGCGACGTGTTGGTTTTGTTCAATACGTCCGCCGGTCAGACGGGCGAGTTTCGCGACAAGGCATTGGAATCGCTTCAAGACATGATTGCCGCCATGCCGGCCGGCGATCGAGTTCAACTTATGGCCGTGGATCTTAACGCCGTTGCCTTGACTAAGATGTTCGTCGATCCGAAGGGCAAGGAAATGGCCGATGC
>JBEKGL010000230.1:0-6315 GCA_050012815.1 Thermoguttaceae bacterium | reverse complement strand
GTACCAGAGCCGGTTGCGGTCGAAATTCCCCGGACGCCGCAAGTGCCTGCCGCGCTTGAAAAGCCGCACGCGAAGATTGCCCTGCCAATCGTTCAAGCAGCGATCGATTCAGCCAAGCCGCAAGGGGCGGCTGTTCTTTCGCCGACGGAGATCCCCGCCAAGCCGCCGGCGCCGCCCCCATTGCCGCCGCCGGTTCCGCGAAAATCCTGGACCGAAATCCTGGGCGGGTTCCTGGCCGAGCGCGACATCCGCTGGACGGAATTAATCGGCGTTTTATTGGGCGGGCTGTTAATGGTCGGCTCATCAATTGCACTGGTGATCGCTTTCTGGAACCAGTTGGAAAGTATTCCGGCCCTAAAATTCCTGATCTTTGTGGGTTATTCCTCGGCCGTATTCGCCGCCGGATTGTTTGTTTTTTATCGCTGGAAACTGGAATCGACCGGCCGGGGGCTGATGGTCATCGCCACCTTGCTGGTGCCGCTGAATTTCCTGGCCATGGCCAGTTTTTATAAAGAGCCCTGGGGCGTGCTGACCGGAGGCATGGAACTTATATCGCTGGGCATTTTCACCTGTTTGGTTGCGCTGGCCGCCAGGGTGCTGACGCCCGAGGGACGCTGGAATACGGTCCTGGCCGTGATCGGCAACTCCGTGGTGGTGTTGCTGGCGGCACGGCCGTTTTTCGAACATTCTCCGCCCGGTTGGTTGATTGCCGCCGGTTGTCTGCCTTCGATCTTGTTGATGGCGGCCCTGGGAAGTTATTTGCCTCTCTCCAGGCACCGACGGGCACCATCGGGCACCGACCGGGCACCGCCGCGAAGCGGTGGTCGGCGTTGGTCGGCATGGTCGGTTGGTCGGGAGAAGGGAGGATACGACGCAACCGCCGCAAACTCGCTGTTTACGCTCTTGGGGATCGCCGTGTTTTGCACGGCCGTGGCCTTGGGACTGCTGACGGCCCAGGGCGTTAAATCCTGCGATCTTTCGATTGCACTTGCACTACATTGCCTGACAATACCTTTGTGTTTGGCGGCGTTAAGCATACTGGCCGCCGGATTGCAGGCGGCGCGCGGCATGATCGACGATCCGGCGTTGGAAGGTTATCGCACTGCCGGCACCACCGTGGCCCTGCTGGGCGTCGTGCTGCAACTGGCGTCGATCATAATGGCGTGGCCGCAACCGCTTTTGATTGTCGCCGCGGGTGCGATCGGCGCGGCCGGCCTGGTGTATCTTGCCCTGCGGCACGATTTTCCAGCCGCCCATGCCGGGGCGATGGCCTCATTGGCTTTGGCGTATCTGGCCGGTTTTTATATAATTTTCGATGAGAGTTTGCGAAACCTGCAAGGCCGGGCCTTGTTCATTCAGTCCGATACCCTGAGTAAAGATCTATTGAGCCTGGCCGTCAGCGCCCGCAGCGGCACCGCCTTGGCCGGATTATTCCTTGTGTTCGCCGCGATTTCAGAATGGTTCCTGCTGCGAGGGCGAAAAGCACACGGGCGGATGTACGTGGGCGGGGCCGGCATGGCGGCCGTGGTGGGCTTGATGCTCGTCACCGCACACGGATTGATCGGCAGCCATGCCGATGCCGTTCGCGCTACGATATTGTATGCTGTTTACGGCATGGTCTCAATTTTCCTTTCCGTGCGTTGGCGGCAGGCAAAGATTCTTAGCTACTTGGGCTGGAATTTGCTGGCTGTTGCCCCGATGTGGCTGATTCGCTCGCCGGCGTTTGACGTTTGGCAAAGCACGGCAGCCATGGCCGGGTGTTTGTTCTGGTTGGGAGCAATCTGGATATTACTGGCCTGGATACATCGGAAACCCGGGCTTTTTATCGCCGCACAGGCGGTGCTAATCGCGGCGAGCGTTTTGGGAACCTTGTCTTGGTTGGAATGGCAACAGTGGATCGTGAGTTTGCCCGAGGATTTGATCAGTCCCAGGAATCTTCAGGTATTCGGCATCGCCCTAGGATTGCTGTCGCTGGCCTGGATGGCGGTGCGAATTGCATCGCGTCTGGTAATTGGCGGCGATGAAAATCAAAAAGCGGAAAACGTCGCCGCTGGAAAATGGCATCATTTTCTGGCCCCAAGCGGCAACTGGGGAGAATTGATGCGAACGCGGCCGGAAATCGACAAGAACACAACTTATGTTGTCGTGGCGGCGCAGTTAGTTTTGATCGGCGGGATGCTCGTGCACGGATGCGTGCAAGAACTATTCACATCAGCCAAGGGAATAAGCCTTGTGCAAATTTCGGCCTGCGGCGGCTGTGCCTGGACGTTGCTGGGCATTTTGACGCTTCTGGTTGTTGCCGCCTTATGGGAACGCTGGGGATACGCGGAACTGCAAATGGGCCTGCTTTTGGCCGTAAGCGTGCCGGTGTTGATCGCCGATCGGTTTGTAAATGATTTTTCCGTGGCTTCGGCTGCTCGCTGGGCATTTGCCTTATGTTTTGTGGCATGTTCCTCAGCCGTCTGGGCGCGAAAGCACCTGCAAAGCCTGTGCGATAGGTTCCATGCCCGAGTGGAAATATCGCAACAAGGCCCCATCACTGCCCGAGGCATGTTGGTCATACTCTCGGCCTTGCCCGTGTTGCTGCTTACGTTTCAAGCGGCCGTCATCCAACTGAACGGTTATACGCTCCAAGGTCCCGCGGCCGGAACATTTTTCGATAAAATCGGACCGAATTATTCTTATCTTGTGCCGCTGGTTTTGATCATGTTTGGATTGATCGGGCATGCCTTGCGGGAATCGTCGGCCGGTTATGCCTTTGGGGCCGGACTAGTTGCCGAAATGGCGGTGATTTTGGGCTACTCCTTGCATATTACACTGGCTTCACCGCCTCAGCGGTTCCAGATGGCGGAATTTGTCATCACTTTGCAACTGGCCGTTATCACGGCGGCGGTTTGGGCCTTTGTTTGGTTGATCGCACGGCGTTGGGTCAACGTGTGGCGGGAAGGAAGAACCGAAACCCCGCTGATGAACGTGCAAATAGGAATGGCAGTCTTGGGGAACGCACTGTTGGTGGGAATAGGGATCCTTGAAATATTCATGGCTCGTCCGCTGCAACCTGAATGGGCGATGCACGCCGGAGGACCTCTTGGTTGGTGCGCTTTGCTGTTGACAGCCGGGGCCGGGGCATATCGCCGCCTGCAAACCCGGCGGCATTGGGAACCACACTTCGTGGGACTTACAGGCATGGGCGTGTTGGCCTTATTGGCTTGCACCGTGCCCAATATTGTTCTGCCGGACGGCACGAATTTGGACGGCGTTTGGGCCTATCGTGTGTTGATGCTGGGCTGGGCGATCTATGCCTTGTTGACGGCGTTGGCGGCGTGGTGGGTGGCGTCGCTTAGAACCTTGCCCGACGCTCACGGGCCTCCGCAAGCCCTGATCCGCCTGGCCGCGGTTTGGGTGCGGGCGGCCGGCATTGCCGCGGTGATTTTGGGAATAAAAGCCGCATTCTTTCATCCCTACACCGATAATGAACGTCTTTGGGCGGCCGCCGCTATCGCGATTGCCTCCACGGCCGGGGCCACCATGGCCGTGTGGCGGTGCCGCGAAGGTTGGGCATTTGCCGCAGCTCTGGGCGTCAACCTGGCCGCGTCGATTGCCGTGTGGCATTTCGAGCAGGCATTGCACCTTTCCTTCGACCAGTGGTGGGTGCGTCTGGTGCAGGCGAACGTCATCGCCTCTTCGCTGACGGCCCTGTTCTGGCTGGCTGCGCACAAACGGCTCTATGCCTTAAAAGAATGGAACCTTGCGGACAGTCCCTTGCTGGCGGTGCAGACGGTTTTGCCCGTGCTGGGCAATGCGGCAATTCTCGTCCTGCCTGTGTTCTCGTTGATCGTTCATCCACAGGGATTACCTCCTTGGATGCGCGATTTTTCTGATCCGCCGGGCTGGCTGAGCCTGCTCGTTTGCGCGGCTGCGGCGGCGTGGTATTTGTATCAAACTCGCGCCGGAAGTCTGCTGAATGTCATGGGCGGAGTAACATTGGGCGCCGGAGTATTATTCGCCTGCACGGCATCCGGAGCGAATATCGGCCGGCATGGCGAATGGCAGGAATATCACCTGCTGTTTACCGCGTGGGCGGCGGCGGCGTTTGTCGTCTTGGGCGCCGGTTTCGCGGGCCAAGGATTACGTCTGCCCGCCAAGGATGATCCAAGACAAGTATTGCCGATCGCGGCCCGGACGTTCGTTTTCCCAAAAAATCTTGTGGAAATATGGGTAACGATCCTCGGATCGTTGGCGGTAATCCTGGCCCTGCTTTATTGCCATGACGATCCGTCCGGGGCATGGTGGCGGTTGCGCGTGCTGGTCGGTTTGAGCCTGGCTGCGGGCATTGTTGCATTGTGGCTGCAATCGGCGGACCACGTTTTCGTCTCGGGATTGCTGCTAAATGCGGCGGGCACGGCGGCTTGGATGGCCTGGCGCCCGGGAGGGATTCATGTGCTGGTCTACGTCAACGCATTCTCGCTGGCCGTGGGATCGATTGTATGGACGCTCCTTCAAATCATCGTGCCCCGGCACATTCCACATTTCCGCTGGAATAATAAGCCGTTGCCGTTTGCCCATTTGGCCGCCGCGGCGGGCTTGGCCGCCTTGGGCGCTTTGGCCGCGATCATTCTGACATTAGATTTGTTGCAGATCAACAATGCGGGGGGCACATCTTCCGCGGCTTATGGTATAAAAGTTCCTCTCATGTCGATAGCGTACTCACCGTTTGGCTGGTGGGCCATTGCGGCGACGGCGGCGGCAATTGCCTTGCTTCTGTGGGATCGCGCCGCGAGGCTGCCGCTTCTCGGATTGTATGTTTCAGGACTGGTCGCCATCGCAATGCAGTGGGATTACTGGCAAGAATCGTGGCGGATGACGTGTTTGCGGGCGGGATCCGATCTGGCCGCCTTCGCCCTTGTCACGGCCCTTGCCGGTTGGATGTTGCCCAAGACGCGTTGGATGTGCCGATGGTTGCGGATTCCGGACTACGCGGAGCGTTGGCCCGGAGAGTGGTTCGTGCAACTACAGGCGTTTGTCGCTTGCGTCGCCGGTGCGCTGAGCATCTGGCTTGCCTTGGACTTCGGCTTTGATGGGCTGGCAAAAGGCATCGCGCTTTTTGGTCTGAGCGGCCGTTTAATCGGAATAACGAACATGCTCATGGTCCTTGGCGCGGCGATCGTCATGGCCTGGCAAGCCAAAACAGCATGGCGCGTGCAATGGCAATACGCTTCTATCATCGCGGGTTTGTTTTTCCTGAGCAACTTGCGCTGGTCGGGCATCGATCCGGCACAACCCGGCCCATGGCTGCACCGCAGCGTGGTTTTTCTGATTTCCGCGGCGATGATGACGTTGCTATGCAGCTTCGGGCTGAAAAAAGTCATATCGAGCAAAAGCGACTGGATCGCAACCGCGCGGCGGATGACGCCTTTGTTCGGCGGCGCGACTATTCTGACGCTGGGCTTGGTGCTGGGGCAAGAATGGTTTTCCTACCAAGACAAAATCGGCACGTCACTGTTTACTGGGGAAATCGTCGTCGTGGCGGTAATCGTCGCGGCCATGCTTGCGACGTGCCTGGCTTTTGCGGTCCGGGCGGATTGGGATCCCCTGCGGCTGAGCCTCGCCGGCCGGCAGGCGTACGTTTACCTTGCCGAAGCGCTTGCCGTGTTGATCGGCGTGCACCTGCGCCTGACAAAACCCGAACTATTCAACTTCGGAATCATTCGAAATTACTGGATGTTTCTGATAATGGGCGTGGCCTTTGCGGGTGCTGGCTTAAGCGAATGGTTCCATCGCCGAAAACTGTCAGTGTTAAGTTTACCCTTGCAGCGCACGGCCCTGCTGTTGCCGCTGTTGCCGGCAATTGGCTTTTGGTTTTTGAAGGATCCCGAGACGCCTTTGGCGCTGATCGGGCGCACGCCGGACGTGTGGTTTCTGATGGGCGCGTTTTACGGACTTTTGGCGTACATGCGCCGATCGCCGGGATGCGGACTGCTGGCAGTGCTGACGGCCAACGCAGGACTTTGGGTAGCGCTCCATCAGTTCGAGATAGGTTTCCTGCATCATCCGCAATTGTGGCTTATTCCCATCGCCATGGCCGCGCTGGCGGCCGAATTCTTGCATCATGAGCGTTTAAGCGCGGCCCAAAGCGCGGTTTTGCGTTATCTTTCGCTGAGCGTTATTTACATTTCTTCGACCGCCGACATGTACATCGACATGTTCTTGAATGGGGTACACATCGATTGGCGCCTGCCGGTGGCGCTGATGCTGCTCTCGACGGCCGGCGCGATGGCCGGCGTAATGCTGCGGATTCGCTCCTTCCTTATCTTG
>JBEKGL010000229.1:0-6342 GCA_050012815.1 Thermoguttaceae bacterium | reverse complement strand
AATTGAATCGTTGCAGGCGGCGTTTCAAAACCGCCAAAAGCGGCATGCAAGGCTGTTGCTGGATTTGCTCGAAGAAACAATCGCCGGGAAAACCGCGGGCCGCGCGGTTGACCCAGCGGTCGTAGTCAAAATCCATGCTCATGCACATCCGCACGAAAAATGCGCTGATCGGCCGACTGGAAAGGGTTTTCAATATAGAATACTTCAGCAAGCGTTTGCCGTAAAACCAGCAGTGCTGTTTTGGATATCCGTCGTGAGCGGCGCGCATCCGAGCAAGCAGTTCCGGATCGCGAATCCTCAGCAATGCGCCTCCCAGGGCCGTGCCGCTCTTGATGGTGCCGAAACTGAACATGCTTGCGTCGGCTCCGGGATGGCCCTGATATCCGGGGCCGGCATAAGCCTGGGCGCAGTCTTCGATTACCAGCAGTTTATTTTGGCCGGCCAGGTCCAGGATCGGCTCCAGTGGAATTCGGCCGCCGAACAGGTGCGCCACGAGTATGGCTCGGGTGGCGGGCGTCAGGGCCCGTTGCCAATTCTCCATGTTTGGCGCCATTTGTCGCGGATCAAGATCGACCGGAACCGGCACCAGTCCGTGGTGTTCGATAATGCGGATCATGTCGGGAATGGTGATTGCCGAAACGAGCACCTCGCTTCCGCGAGGCAGCCCCAATTTGCCCAACAGAAGATCGAAACCGCTGCGCACGGACAAGCAAGCCAAAATATGCTCGGGATTGGAAAAGATTCCTTTGGCGAATCCATCGATTTCCGTCCGCTTCAGCGGGATGCAAACCCGGGAGATTCCCAGCAGCAGATCCGGCCAACCTATGTCAAGTCTTTTTCGCGACCACATTTTTTGAGCCTTTGCTTTTTCCAATGTATAAGGCGTAAGGCATCGAGCAGCCGCGTTTATAACGTTTTTTGGATTTTTTTTCAAGGTTAGCAAAAAATATCGATATTATGTATAATATGCTGATAATTGGTAACGGCATGGGTTTAGATTCATTGAGAACAACGATGGTAGATTGGGAGCTATCTGTAAAAGGCCAGCAACCTTACAAAAATGAGCCTTTAAGGTAAAAAAATGAATCCTCGGGTCATAGACGTCAAGCCGCTGCCCAATTACCGGCTTGAAATAACCTTTTCTAACGGCCAAGTCGGCTTATACGACTGCCGCCATTTGTTGGATTTCGGCGTATTCAAAGAACTTCGCGATGAATCTTATTTCCGACAAGTAAGGGCCGAAAACGGCACCATCGTCTGGCCCCACGAACAAGACATTTGCCCGGATACGCTGTATTTGGATTCCGAGAAAACCACTGCGAAAGTATAGCGGGCAGCATCGGTTTGGGGATTATTTAGATTTGGGGATAATATCGTTTTGGGGACAAATTCGACCCGTCGGGTCGTTTGATTTTAGCCCAGCGATTCATCGCTGGAGATTGAGAGCAAAACAATTCCTCGTCTCGTAGGGACGGTTGAATGTTGCGGCCGCGTTTCAATCGTCCCTACGGGACGAAGGCGGATTGGAAGATTCAAAACCGCAGCACTAAAAGTGCTGGGCTATGATCGACTGTCCCTACGGGACAAACAACCATGTTTGACCAATAATCTTTATTCACCTCTCGCGGCAAAGCCTAGGTTCGAGAGTTTGGTTCTTCCCCCGGAATCGGTTAGTTTTAATCTAGCGGATGCCGCCAGCGAAGCCCCGGGAATCGGGCAAAACTGCGATCATTGGTAATCCATTCGCATCCCAATTCGATGGCAAGAGCAGCTAGATAAGCGTCAGGAATTAGATTTCCCCGGGCGTTGACCGCTTTGCACAAGTTCAGAAAAATGTTCCAATGCCTTTCGCCGGGTGTGATCCGCACGCAATTCGGATTGTCGGAAATTTGCTCGACGAACGTGATAGCCTCGTCTAATGTCGATGGAGGATCATAAATTTTCGGATTGGTTACAATTCGTAAAAAACTGCTGAGGACCAGTTCCGACATGCCAAACTTGTTATTTGCTCCAAGCAAGTTCTCCAACCATTCAACATACCGGTCGTTATCCGGTGTTTCGGTTACATACGCATAGACCAGAATATTAACGTCGACGAGATACATCTAGTCCTTCTTCCATGATATCCCGCAATTCGGCGTTGTTATTAATGTCTATTCCCGGCCGGATTTTCATTTTGCCGTTTCGGACAAGATGTGTTTTTTCGCCGGAGGAAGGCTTTTCTTGAGATTCCAGAGTTTCAGCCAGTGCATTAGAAATGACCGCGTCCACCGTTTGCCCGGTCGCTTGCGCCACCTGCTGCACGCGGATAAACAGTTGGTCGTCGATGTGAATGGTTGCGTCCATATATCTATTTTTAGTGAATAATCCCGAAATGTCAAGTCGGAATGCGTAGTATTGGCAACGGCCATCCCGCTGCTATACTGCGACTTGTCTGAGTAAAATATGCGTGATATACTGTATTTAAAGGTTCGGAGATAATAACAATGACCACATTACTTGCAAACGCTTTTGCAGAAGCTTCTAAACTTCCTGAAATGGACCAAAATGCCTTGGCCAAGTGGCTTCTCGAGGAACTTCATTCTGAAAAGCGATGGGCGGCGTCTTTCGCGGAATCGGAGGACATACTCGAAAAGCTTGCCGACGAAGCCCTTGAGGAAAAAAAACAAGGCAAAACAACTCTGCTGGATCTCGACAGACTATGAAGTCAACGACTTCGGATCGTTTTTGGAAGTGTTATAACGAGTTGCCTGCCGAAGTTAGAAAGCAGGCAAAAGATTCCTACTCGTTTTTCCTTAAAAATCCCTATCATCCCAGCCTGCACTTTAAGCGAATCCATTCAACTCGGCCTATATATTCAGTTCGTGTAAGCTATGATTATCGCGCTATAGGCATCGTCGATAGTGATGAGATTACATGGTTTTGGATCGGCCCTCATGCGGAATACGATGGCATAATTAAAAGATTGAGGAAAGCATAAAAAATACTGCATGCCCACCTTCTGGATAATTCAAGACTGCGAGTATGGAGATAGAGGGTAGCATCGGTTTGGGGATAATTTATACCCGTAGGGTCGTTTGATTTTAGCCCAGCGATTCATCGCTGGGGCTTGAGGGCAAAATAATTCCGCCGTCCCGTAGGGACGGTTGATTCTTGCGGCCGCGTTTCAATCGTCCCTACGGGACGAAGGCGGATCGGACGATTCAAAACCGCAGCACTAAAAGTGCTGGGCTATTATCAACTGTCCCTACGGGACAAACAATCGCGAATTAATATGGAGAAATTCATTTATCTTTTGCGGCCAAGCCAATGAATTAGACGTGAAATACCGATTCCTGTAACACCGCCAAGGATCATTACTATGGGAGGCATAATCAGAAAATATATTCCTTCAACAAGCCATTTAAAACGTGTAATGTCATCTAACTTTACATAAGCAAGAAATGATATAGCGCAGCCAATAATTCCAAACAAAAAATTCATTATGCGTTGACCTGATTGCCGGACAAAAACCGAGGAAAGTAAATACAAGACGACAACTACTAGTACGATTTGCATGAAAAAAACAGGAAGATTTGACGCTGCAAATAGAGGATATATATTAACCGCTAAATATAATGGTACAAAGTACATTTTTTCACCATAAATTCTGAAAACTTTTCAAGTGCTACTCCCATATTACTTTATTAACTTCTCAAACTCATTTTCGCTAATGATCTCGATTCCCAATTGTTTCGCCTTATCCAATTTACTCCCCGCGTTTTCGCCCGCCACAACGTAATCGGTTTTTTTCGACACGCTCGATGCGGCGTGGCCGCCGTGGCGGGTGATTAGTTCTTCGATCTCCTCGCGGGTGTATTTTTGCAGGGTGCCGGTAACAACCAGGGTTTTGCCTTCCAGGGCACGGCGCTGGCCGCGGGCGGGGGCGGTGGATTGCATGTTTATGCCGAGGGATTTCAAGTCGGCGATGGTTTCCTGGCCGAATTTGCTGTGAAGAAATGAAAAAATGCTGGCGGCGATGATGGGGCCGATCTCGTTCACTTCGCTTAATTCTTCTTCCTTGGCCGACATCAGGGCCTCCATTGTGCCGAAATGCTCGGCCAGCACCGCGGCCACCCGGGAGCCGACGTGGCGGATCGATAGTGCGTTTAGCAGCCGGGCCAGGCCGCGATTTTTGCTCGCCTCTATGCCTTCGAGCAGATTATCGACCGATTTGCGGCCCATGCGCTCGAGATTCAAAAGTTTGTCTTGTTTTTCTTCCAGCCGGTACAGATCGCCGTAGTTTTTCACAAGGCCGTCATTTACCAATTGATCGACCAGCTTGTCGCCAAGGCCTTCGATGTCCATGGCATTGCGGCCGGCAAAGTAGCGGATGCGCTCTTTCACCTGGGCGGGACAATTTTGGTTCGGGCAGCGGATGTAAACGCCGCCTTCGTCTTTGACCAGTTTCGCTTCGCACTCGGGACAGGCGGTGGGAAAAACGAACTTTCGCAACGAACCTTTACGAAGATGTTTTTCCACGCGGACGATGTGCGGAATGATCTTGCCCGCCTTTTCGACCACTACCACGTCGCCCACGCGGACGTCCTTGCGTTCGATCTCGTCGGCATTGTGCAGGCTGGCGTGGCTGACGGTCGTGCCGGCCAGTTCGACCGGCTCCAGGTCGGCCACGGGCGTGATCGTGCCAGTCTTGCCCACCTGCACGCGGATTTCGTTGAGTTTTGTGGTGGCTTCGTACTTTTCGAATTTATAAGCGATAACCCAACGCGGGCTTTTTGACGTGGCGCCCAGGCGCTCGCGCTCAGCGAAACTATTGACCTTCAAAACCAGGCCGTCGATCTCGAAATCCAACTCGTGCAGGCGTTCGATTAGTTCCTCGCAATGATCCACCGCCGCCGCGAACGAGGAAAAACATTGAACCTCGGGCGTGGGCGGAATTCCATATCCGCGCAACTCGTCGAGGAACTCCATGTGCGTTCGGGCTTTTAGTCCCTCGGTCAAGCCCACGCCATGGGCGAAAAACCGCAATCGCCGCCGGGCACAAATCCGGGGATCGAGCAAACGCACGCTGCCGGCCGTTACGTTGCGGGTATTGGCAAACAGCGGTCCGCCGTTTTTCTCCTGCTCTTCGTTTAGCGCGACCAGGTCGGAATTGGTCATATAGATTTCGCCGCGGACCTCAAGCACCGGCGGCACTTTTTTGCCGGACAGGCGGAGCGGTATGCCCTTGACCGTGCGGACGTTGTGGGTAATGTCGTCGCCCACCCGCCCGTTGCCGCGGGTAATGCCGCGGGTCAAAAGTCCGTTTTCGTAGATCAGTGCTATGGCCACGCCGTCGATTTTCAGTTCGACGACCCACTCGATATTTTCGCCCGGCAGGAGTTTGGCCACGCGCTCGCCATATTTTTTCAACTCCTCGATGCTGTAGGTGTTCTCAATCGAGAGCATGGGCACGCGATGCTCGACCTGATTGAGTCCCTCGACGGGCTGGCCGCCGACGCGCTGCGTGGGGCTATCGGGCGAAATCAGATCCGGATGCTCGGCCTCCAGGCGTTTCAGCCGCTCCATCAGCCGATCGTACTGTAGATCGGATATCTCCGGGGCGGCCGCCACGTAATAAAGATAGTCGTGACGGCGGATTTCCTCGCGAAGCCGAGCAATTTCGGCGGCAGGATCAGCAGACATTGAATGATACCTTCTTCTCAAAAATAACCATAAAAATTTCTCGCAAAGACGCTAAGCCGCAAAGAAGCGAATAATTTTAGTTTTTTTGAGTTATTGATGTTTGCTTGGATAATGACCTGGCAAGTAAAACCTTTTGCCCCATTTTTCGGCCGTCCGTTGGACGGCCTCGGTTCATTTGCCATGCAAACGTAAATAAGTAAGGATATATCAAATTTTTCAAAATTCAGTATTTCTATTCTTCGCGGCTTTGCGTCTTTGCGAGAAAGATGTTCCCTCTATCCGTCGCATCCGCAGGCTGCGACGCAGGGGCCGGACATGCCGCGCATGGGATGGGGGATCAGGCACAGGAATTTCAGCGGGCCGGGGCCGGTGTTGCGAAATTGATGGACCTGGCTGGGCGGAACAAACACGGTGACGCCGGGCCGGAGCGAATGTTCCTTATCGCCCTCCAACACCACGCCGGTCCCTTCCAGTACAAAAACTTCGTGTTCGTGGCCGTGGGCGTGCTTGGGAGTGTGTCCGCCGGGAGCTATTTCGAACTGCCGCATGGAAAAACTCGGCGCACCCTGGTCCGGGCCGATCAGGCAGCGCATTTTACAATTTACGGCCCCTTCCATCTCGACCGGCGCGGCCTCGATTTGTTCGTAGTGCATAACT
>JBEKGL010000228.1:0-6373 GCA_050012815.1 Thermoguttaceae bacterium | reverse complement strand
CAACCGATGCCCTAAGTAATCCAAAAAATACCCTCTAACGGGTTGCATGTTGTGGATTGGTCTTCAATCAGATATCGGCCAATCGGCCTGCTATCGCACGGATCGTAAAACCGGGATTGCTTTAGTGGGCATTTCAGCAGAGAATCCCCATAAAGATCAAGGGGGCAGCGGGAAAAACAATAAACATTATTATTTCCTTGCCATGTCAAAAACACCTTTGCTTTATGAAGCGCTATTATCATCATTATGTGGAATTTTCCTTATCTCTTCAGGTTGTTGGGGCTCAAGGGATAATGATCTAGAAGCAAGATCCACAGCCGCCGAGGCTGCCGCGCCGCGCCGTCCGGTTGTTGTACGGGAATCTCCTCCGGCCGAAACGGCAAAAATACCCCAAAATCCGCCGGCTCAATTGCTGACGCCTGCAAAACAAACGGAATCCACGCCCCCGATCCAAGGGACCGCAGGGCATTTAGACTCAACGGCCGACGTGCCTCGGATCAACGAGACGCCGTTTTCGCTCATCGCCCTGGAACCAGCCGCGCGAAACGGCGAACAACCGATTGCCCTAGCAAACGAGCCGGCAAATCCGTTACGTCAGCTAGAGCAGCCCGAGCAGCCAGGGCCGGTTCGAACGTTGGATTCTTCGGCCAAACCCGGCGGCCGACCCGATGTTTCATCCCCCCCAAACACCGAAACCCCGCCTAAGGTCCGATTGCGCCCCAAAAATAAACTCACCGACGTTCCTTTCGACCCTGTCAAAGAGAACGGAAAAATTTTTGACGGCTGGCCCAAACCCAAGCTGGCCCTGGTCATTACCGGAGTCATCGAAGGATACATCGAGCCTTGCGGTTGTGCGGGCATAGACCGCATGAAAGGCGGCATGAGTCGGCGGTATACCATGTTTAAAACGCTCCGCCGCCAGGGTTGGCCCGTGGTCGGCTTGGACGTCGGCGGATTGGCCCACGGTTTTGGCAGGGAAGCGGAAATTAAATTTCAAACCCTGGTCGAGGCAATGCGCAAAACAGGCTACGAAGCCATCGCCCTGGGTGCTTCCGATCTGCACCTGCCGGCCGGCGAAATCGCCGCCGTGGCCGCCAACCTCAACGGCCAACAAAGCCCCTTTGTTTCGGCCAATGTCGGACTGTTCGGCTTCGACACCGGCATGACCTCCGCTTACCGTATCATCAATAGCGGAGGCATGAGGATCGGCGTCACCTCGGTGCTGGGCAAAACATACCAAAAAGAAATCAAAAATGCTGAAATTGAGATGCTCGATCCGGAGGCAGCCATCCAAAAAATCCTGCCCAAAATGAAACAGCAAGCCGATTATCTGGTCCTTCTAGCCCATGCCACAAAAGACGAAACTGTCGCCTTGGCCAGGAAATTTCCTGATTTTAACCTGGTTGTGACCTCCGACGGTCAGCCCGAGCCGCCGGATAAATTGCAAAAAATCAAGGACATGAAAACGCTCTATGTCGAGGTCGGACACAAAGGAACACACGCAATAGTGTTGGGATTTTACGACGATCCGCAAAAAAAAGTCCGCTATCAGAGCGTGCCCCTGGATTCGCGTTTCGAGGCTTCGCCGGAAATGAAAATACTGATGGCCGCGTATCAGGACCAACTAAAGGTCCTGGGATTTGCCGGACTGGGCCTGCGGGCGGCCCCGCAACCTCAAAAAGAGACCAACGGCAAATTAGTCGGCTCGGCGAAGTGCGAATCCTGCCACGAGGCATCTTACGCTATATGGAAGAAAAGCCTCCATTCCGAGGCTTATGATACGCTGGTAAAACTCGATCCGCCGCGGAATTTCGATCCCGAGTGCATTAGTTGCCACGTTATCGGCTGGCACCCCACAAGCTTTTTTCCATACCAAGGCGGGTTTGAGAGCAAGGAAAAAACGCCGAAATTGACCGACGTGGGCTGCGAATCCTGCCACGGCCCGGGCGAAAAACACGTGGCCGCCGAATCCGGCGACAACGAAGCCTTGATGCAAAAATATCGCATAGCGGTACGCCTGACCAAGGCCGACGCGAAAAAATCCTTCTGCGTCTCCTGCCACGACGGCGACAACAGCCCCGATTTCAACTTTGAAACCTACTGGCCCCTGGTCGAACACTACGAAACAACCAAGCCGGATGCGAACGGCCAAAAATGAGAAGCATAAGCCGGAAAAATGGGGGTGGGCAGTTTACTGCCCACTTATTCCTGCCCACTTTATTTCCCTCGCGTTTAGCCCACTATGTTGGGGCAGCAGTTTAACTGCTGCCCCAACATAGAAGCCCATCGGGCACCATCGTCCAACGATGGTCGGCATTGGTCGCGGCCGGAGCATGGATTTTCATAGTGCGGTAGAATGATATCTGATCGAAAAGGGGGATCGCAATGGCCGAAGAAAAACTTCCCCAGGTTGGTAGTGTCGGTTTCGAGGGTCTGAAAAAGACCAACGACTACGGGGCCGAGTATTGGAGTGCCCGCGACCTTCAACCGCTCTTGGGTTACAACCATTGGCGAAGCTTTGAAAAGGCCGTCCAAAAAGCTGTAACCTCTTGTAAGCAATCGGGTAATGACCCGGGCCATCACTTTGCGCGCGCGCGCAAACCGATCGTTGGTGGAAAGGGTGCGGTACAGGAGGTGGCCGATTTCCAGCTTTCCCGTTTCGCTTGCTACTTGATTGCCCAGAATGGCGATCCCCGTAAGGAGGAGATCGCCAGTGCCCAAAAATACTTCGCCATCCAGACCCGACGCCAGGAGATGTACGATCAAGCCGCCGCTGACTTGGAGCGGCTGGAATTGCGGAAGCAGACTTCCGAGGAGTTCAAGGCACTTTCTGGCGCCGCCCGCGGGGCGGGAGTCCACAGCCGCATGTTCGGCATCTTCCATGACGCCGGATACAAAGGGCTTTACGGCGGACTTGGCGCGGACGCCATCAAGGCCCGCAAACGCATCCCTGAAAAAGAACAACTCATGGATCGCATGGACTCCACCGAACTTGCCGCCAACCAGTTCCGCATGACGCAGACCCGCGATAAGTTGGCCCGCCGGCAGGTCCATACGCAAGAGCAAGCCATCGAAACCCACAAGCAGGTCGGTCAGGAGGTGCGGGAAGCGATCAAACGGATCGGTGGCACGTTGCCCGAAAACCTGCCGCCCGCCGAACACATTAAGCAAGTCGAGAAACGCATCAAGCAGGCCGCGCCGAAGCTTAGCCTGGAGGGTCCAGCCGCCAAAGGACTGATCGGAGAAGATTCCGAAACACCGCTGAATGAGAATGCCGAAGACACTAATCCAGACAAGTCCGAATAGAACAAATCCACAATTGTAACTATAACCCAACATCCGCGACCGATGGTCGCGGCTTTACATTCCGCCCACTGACCTCCGACCGCTGAACCCTTAAGTCGCCTTGCCTTTTCCAATCAGCCAGAGCAGAATGGGAGCGGCCACGTAGATCGAACTGTAGGTGCCGGTAATCACGCCCACGATCAAGGCGAAAGACAGGCCTCGCAAGGCCTGACCCGCGAAAAAGTAGAGCACCACCACCACGATGAACACCGTGAGTGAAGTAAGCAGCGTCCGGCTTAGCGTTTGGTTGGTGCTTAAGTTTACCATTTCGGCGGTCATGTTCGGATCCTTGCCGCGGACCTCGCGGATTCGGTCGAAAACCACGATCGTGTCGTTTACCGAATAACCGATGATGGTCAAGAACGCGGCGATAATCGGCAAGTTGATTTTGAACGGATCGATGTACAACCATCCGAAATAAGGCGCCATGTAGTAGCTGAAGGCGATCGCGCCGAGCATGACCAAAACGTCGTGGATCAGGGCTATCACGGCCGCCAGGCCGAAAGCCACGCCCTGGAATCGAATCCAAAGATAAAGGATAATCAATACCCAGCTTGCCAGAAGCGCGTACATGGCCTGATACCTGGTGGTAACCGCCACCGCGCCGCCGATGGCGTTTGAGGCCGGAAAGTAAGGCGATTGGCTTAGTTTCTGTTTAACGGAGTTGAAAATGTCCTCGGCCTTTTCCTGAGGCAGACCGATTTTTACGATCCAATTCGGGTAAGTTGCCTTGCTTCCCTCTTCGAAATATTTATCGATTTCAAAGTTTTTATCGGCGGCTTTGATTTCCAGCGGTATATTCTTCTCCTCGAACTTTTTTTCCTGAAGCGCTCCTTTCAAGAGATCTTCCACGCTTTGGCGGTCGAGTTTTTCAGAAAAATGAAGTTGGGCTTCGGCGCCGCCCGCGAAAGGATCGACGATTTGCGCTGCCGCTTTTTCTCCGCCGATAATTGTTTCCGCGGGCTTTTCGGCTGTGGGTTTTTCGGCGGCGGGTTTTTCTGCGGCGGGTTTTTCCGCGGCGGGTGTTTCCGCGGCGGGTGTCGATGACGGTTTCGCCTGCTCGGTTGCCGTGGTGTCAGGCGGCGTTGCCGCGGTCGCCTCAACCTGCCCGAATATCAGTGGCATTGCAGCTACAGCCGCTATTAGCCTCGATGACCTGAGCCAGCGGCCGGATTGCTTTTTACCGACGGGTTCGTCCGGTTTGGCGGGCACGTCGGGCTGTTGGGCGGGAACAGAGGCCGGCTCGATCTTTTCGGCCGGCTTTTCCGCGGGTTTTTCCTCTTTCGGCGGCTCTTTTTCGGGCTTTGCAGGTTCAATCAAAGAAACCTTCTTCACGTCCAACTCGTTGACGGCCAGTTTGGCGGCAAAGACCGTCCTGAGTTCTTCCTTTACTTGCTCGATGTTGGTATTCGAGGTATTTACCTCAAACCGTACATTCTTTTCCTGCTGGCCGACGCTCACCTCGCTTATGGTCACATCAGGGAAAATTTTGGGCATATTTTCCAGTTTATTGCGGATATCGGCGACGTCCTGAGACTTGTTGAACAGCGTTTGCACCGATACCCCGCCGGTAAAATCGATATCGAACAACCCCTGCCCGCGCCAAAATGCAACGGCCAATCCCAGCACGGTGATAAGGACCGAAAAGGTAGCGCAGTATGGAAACAAACCCATGAAATCGATCTCGGTATGCCCGACAAGGTGGTGCATATTCAACTTCGTAATCCAGCGGTGTTTTTCAGCGACGTCGAAAATGACCCGGGCCACGAAAACCGAGGTGAACATACTGATCGAAACGCCGAGGAACAGGGTCACGGCAAAACTCTTGACCTGTTCGGGGGCGATGGCGTAAAGCACCACGGACGCGATCAAATGGGTGATGTTGCAGTCGATGATCGTTGCGCTTGCCCGCTGAAAGGCGTTGCGGATGGCCATCCGCAAGGCCGCGCCGCGGGCGAGTTCCTCGCGCAGGCGTTCGAAGACCAGCACGTTGTTGTCCACGGCCATGCCTACCGTCAGGGCGAAACCGGCAAAGCCGGGCAACGTGAACGCCGCCTTCACCGAAATCATGATCGCCAGCAAAACCACGATGTTCATGGCCAGGGCGATATCGGCGATCAGCCCGGGAAAACGGTAATACCAGAGCATGAACGCGGGCACAAGGACCATGGCGATAATCAGGGCTATGGTGCTCTTGCGGATAGTGTCGCTTCCCAGCGTGGGACCGCAGAAGAGTTTGCTGATCGGCTCCTTGTTCAACGTGGCGGGCAGGGCGCCGGCGTTGAGCACGTCGACCTGTTGTTCCACCTCCTGTTTGGTAAAAGTGCCTTCAATTATGCCCTGATCGAAAATTTGCGATCTAAGCCCCGGCGCTGAAAACAATTTACCGTCCAGGATGATGCCCAATTTGCGCTGGAAGCCGGTCACTTCGTCGGGTTTGTTTTCTCCGCTCAACATGCCGAACAGTTTTCCGCCTTGCGAGTTGAATACAAATGAGACGGCGAGTCCGCCGCTTGGATCTTGTCCCGGACCGGCATGATCCAAAAAATCGCCGGTAACGTTGCAATTATCCTGGAGCACCAGGGCTTCGGTAACTTTCTTTTTGCCGACTGTGCGCTCCCGTACGGCGACTTCCTTGGAAATAACCTTTTTCTCTTGATCTTCCCAGATCGGCACCCACCATGCCTCGCGTTTGCCCTCGGAATCGAGTATTACGTTTTGATTGGGTTCGCTCTTGGCGATTTCAATCAACGCCTTGTTGTCGGTCGTATTCGCCAAGATGCGGAATTCCAGCGTGCCCACCCGGGATACCAGATCGGCAACGCGATCGGCCGCCGCTTCGTCCACGTCGGGTATGATAATTTCCACCCCGTCATTGCCGTATCTGCGAGTAGCGATTTCCTTGACTCCGCCGGGATTGATGCGCTTGGTGATTGCGGCGATGACTTTATCCATATCCGGGGTTGTGCCCGGTTTTAACTTGCTTTTATCGATATCGTAAATTAATATCACGCCCCCGCTCAGATCG
>JBEKGL010000227.1:0-6392 GCA_050012815.1 Thermoguttaceae bacterium | reverse complement strand
CGCTAATGCTTAGCGCGTGATCTACGTCCGACCGCCTTGACCCCGCATCCAGAATTGGATGCACGATGGGTCGTGGACCTACGCTAAAAAAACCACATCAACTATCGCCCTGGCAATCTGTATGTTTTAGGTTAACTGGACTGTGGTCGATAATCTTCTGTGTCTATTGTTCTATAGCTTTCTCGGCAGGAGAAACAAACAAAGCAAGTAAAAAAATGCCCCACTCTAAGATAAAGTCTCCTTATAGCCTAAAACGATCGGTACATTCCCTATAAACCCAACTGGGACAGCATGTTAGTGGTTCGATTTACCACAGGAATGGGAAGGCTTGTCACTACCTTATTAATAGGTGAATTTGCGATCTTGTCGGCCGGCCTGACGATTTTACCGGTTAATGGCTTGATAAACTTCCTGGCGATGAACAGGTATTTTGCCGGGGTCCTCAGTACCTGATCGCATCTTGTTCCCCCGTATATCCGCTCCAAGGCATAGACCGGCGATTTTTGCACGTCGAATCGGCAGAACTCGCTTGTTCCAAACTGATGGATAGTGTACGCCAGAACTTGTTTTTAAGGCGCGCGGAAAGTGCCTAAGTGTTTACAAGGTCTGCCAGTTACGCCTAATCTTGGAAAGCGGAAGGCGGCAATCGAGAAAACTGGCACACGGCTTGCTAAGTGAAGTGCACATCCAATTTCCCGCAAAGTTTGCAGGTTGGGAAAAGGTTTTCTGTCGCTTGAGGTTCAAATGCCTTACGGTTTATATATTTCAGCGGAAGGGGCCAACGCCCAGTCTTCGCGGCTGGATGTCATTGCCAACAATCTGGCCAATGTCGATACCGTTGGGTTCAAGCGGGAATTGGCCTGTTTTCAGGCCCGCTATGCCGAGGCCATCGATAAAGGCACGGTGATTCCCGGTTCTGGAAATATGGAAGACATCGGTGGAGGCGTTTTGTTCCGCCAGACAAAGACCGATTTTTCCCCGGGCGCCGTGAAACGAACCAATAATCCGGCTAGCGTGGCAATTTTAGGCGAGGGTTTTTTTACGGTCAAAAAAGGCGATGAAACCTTTTTAACGCGGGCGGGAAATTTCGAGGTCAACTCCCGCGGCGAGTTGGTCACCCCGCAAGGCTACGGGGTATTGGACGAAAGCGGCGGGCCGGTTGTTATAAACCCGGAAATTAAACATTGGGATATCAGCGACGCTGGCGCCTTGCGACAAGCTGGAAATGTGCAGAATCTGGCGATTGTCAAGCCGGCGTCCAATGAAAGCCTGGTCAAGTACGGCGAAAATTTATTCCGCTCGACAACGCAAACTGAGACGATTCCGCAAGCCGAGCGGCGCGTGGCCTCGGGTTGCCTGGAGATGTCGGCAGTCAGTCCCACGCTGGAAATGACCGCTATGATCGAGGCCTCTCGGCTTTTCGAGGCCAACGTCAGCATGATGAAAACTCAAGATCAAATACTCGGCTCATTGATCAGTCGAGTGTTGAAAGCATAGTTTACAGTTGTCAGTTATCGTTCACAGTTCTTGTTTTTTAAAGCCAAACAGCTATTGATTACTGATAACTGTGAACTGTGAACAATACTAATCCATATCCCCTAACCCCTACTCTTATGACCATTCAAGCGCTTTATTCCGCGGCAACGGGCATGATGGCAATGGAAACCAAGTTGGACGTGGTGGCCAACAATCTTGCCAACATGGAGACCACGGCGTTCAAGAGAGACCGGGCGAATTTCGAGGATTTGATTTACCGCCACGAACAATACCCCGGTGCACAGGATTCCGCCGGACAATATACTCCCACCGGCACTCAAATCGGCTTGGGCGTGCGAACGCAAAGCACGCAAACCGAGTTTACCCAAGGTTCGATCAAACAAACCGGGCAGGAATTGGACGTGGCCATCGAGGGCATGGGATTCTTCCAGGTTACCAATCCTGACGGCCAGATCGTTTACACCAGGGCGGGAAATTTTTCAAAAAACGCCAACGGCAACCTGGTGACCGGCTCGGCCAGCGACGGACGTTTGCTGGAGCCGCCCATCGTCATACCAACTGACGCCACGTCCATCACCATTTCGCCCGAAGGCATTGTTTCCGTCACGCAACAGGGCAGCAACCAAATGTCGCAGGTGGGCCAAATCCAATTGGCTTCGTTCATCAATCCGCAAGGATTGCTTAAATTGGGTGAAAACCTGTATCGAGAAACCGACGCCTCGAGCGCGCCGACAATATCCAATCCGGGCCAGAACGGCCTTGGAACGTTGCAGCAAAACATGCTGGAATCGGCCAATGTCGAGCCTATTCAGGAGTTGATCGATATGATTACCACCCAACGCGCATTTGAGCTAAACTCGCAGGCCATTAAAACAGGCGATCAATTATTGCAGACCGTGGCGAATTTGCCGCGAGCACAGTAATCCGATAGGACGGGGCCCGTAGGACGGATTTGTAATCCGTCCAAGACGGAATGAAATTCCGTCTTACAGTTAGCGGAGACGAAGATATGCAACGGATAATTGTTCTACTTATGATCTTGCCGGCACTGGCATGGAATACATCCCTGGCCGCCGAGTTGCGGTTGCGCCAGCAGTGCAGTCCGCACGGATCGGTGGTTACCCTGGGCGATATTGCGGAAATTTATAGCGCCGATGCCCGGCAGGCTGAAAAACTTGCCGCGGTGGAACTTTTTCCCGCGCCGCCGGCGGCGCAGCAGCGGGTGCTTCGGGTAAGAGAGGTGCAAGATATTCTGGCCTTGCAGGGCATTAATTTGGCCCAGCACCGGTTTTCCGGGGCCAGTCAGATAGTATTGGCCTCGGCCGCCGAACCCGCTCATGCCGATCAGTCGCTGACATCCTCGGCCGTAAAGCGGGCCCAACGCCGCGTGCAAGAGGCGATATTGCAATACCTGCAAGCGAAAACCGGTTCCAACGAACCGCGACTGCTGCAATTCGACACGCCTCCGGCCCTGGCCCGCGCGGCCGCGAATCCGGTGCAGCCGATTTCCCTAAGCGGCGGCGCCGCTCCTTGGACCGGATCGCAACACTTTGAATTGAGGATCGATTCGAGCGAGGGATTAGCGCCGTTTACTCTCGAAGTGCAGGTTATCGTTCCTTCGGCTGTTGTGGCGGCCGTACATTCCCTTTCCCGCGGCGCGGTGATCCGGGAAAGCGATCTGGCCCTTGTCCGCGATGCTCCCCGCGAGGGTGAAAGCGGCGTTTACCATAGTATCGAAGAAGTGGCCGGCAAGCAGGCCGCCCGGGCAGTCCCGGATGGAAAAATTATCGCCCCGGACGACCTGCAAGCCCCGCTTCTGGTTCATAAAGGCGACGTAGTGACCGTCTACGCCCGCAGCGCTGGAATTCGCGTGCGGACCATAGCCCGGGCAAGGGACGACGGCAGTTTGGGCGATCTTGTGACGATGGAAACCATGCAAGACCGGAAACCGTATCAGGCACGGGTTTGCGGCGCGCGCGAAGCCGAGGTCCTCGCGCAGGTCGTGCCGGCCGCGGAACGAAAATGAATAAACACGGAATGAGGAAAGATGGATTATGAACAATCAAACAAAAATTCCCGCGGTTTCACACTGCCCACCGCCCACCACTCACCGTCCGCAATTATTTATTTACAATTTACAATTTGCAATAATACTTGTTCTATTCATCTTTTGTTTTTCCACTGATTCAAAGGCGCAAGATTCAAGCATTTTCGGCCAGCCCGATCCGCGCCGCGGCCTGACGTTGCCGGAATACTCCTGGACTTATCAAAAACCCGTCGAACCGCATCCGATCCGCTTGCACGATATAGTGACGGTGCAGGTCGACGAAAAATCGGTGGTCGCCAGCCAAGGGCAGATGGACCGCAAGAAAAAGGCCTACGGCGACTTGAAACTGCCGAACTGGATTTTGCTGAAAGGCTTTTCGGCGGTACCCGATCCGCAAACCGCCGGCGTCCCGCACATCCGAGGCGAAGTGGACAACAAGATGCAATCGCAAGCCAACTTGGCAACCAAGGATTGGATGAAGTTGCAAATCGCCTGCAACATTGTCGACATCCGGCCCAACGGCAATCTGGTCCTCGAAGGCCGCACCACGATCAAAAACAACGAAGATACTTGGGAATACTCGCTTAGCGGCGAGATTCGGGCGGAAGACGTGCTGCCCAACAATACCGTGCTTAGCCAGAACGTTTCCAATATGCGATTGTTGAAACGCGAGGAAGGACACGTCCGCGACGGTTATCGCCGCGGTTGGTTATTGGAGTGGCTCGATAAATACCAACCGTTCTAGGGAAGGATGAATATAGAATGATGAATGAAACCGCTTGCGGTTTCGCGATGACCGCTTATAGCCAACCACGGTCCATTGAAAACTATCAACTGTTATCCGTAAATCGTGTACCGTAAACAGTAAACTGACCACTGACGATTGAAAATTGAATACCAACGCCATGAAAATCAATAAGCATCCGCGCCTGATAGTAATCGCGATAATCCTAGCGTTTTATTTTGCTACGCGGCAAGCCGATGCGCGGACAGTTCTGAAAAGCATCTGCCGGCTGAAAGGCCAGGAAGAAAATACCTTGCAGGGGTTGGGAATCGTGGTCGGCCTGAAGGGCACCGGCGACGGCAGCAGCTTTTTGCCCACACTCAGGAGCCTGGAAAAAGTGATGAAAGTGATGGGCGAACCCCTGGGGCGCAAAAGCATCGATGAAATCAAAGACACCAAAAACGTGGCCCTGGTGACCGTGACCGCGACAATACCGGCTTCCGGCGCGCGCCAAGGCGACAAAATCGATTGCGTGGTCAGTTCCATCGGCTCGGCCAAGAGTCTCTCCGGCGGGCGGCTGTTTCTCACGGCGTTGGTCGGGCCGGATCGCACCAATCCCCGCATCTACGCCTTTGCCGAAGGGCCGGTCACGCTCGACGAGCCGTCGATCACCAATAGCGGCCGGGTTTTCGAGGGCTGCCGATTGGAAGAGGATTTCTTCAATGCCTTCATCAAAGACCGAAAAATCACCCTGGTTTTGGACAAGAACCATGCCGACTTTCAAGTCGCCCAGGACGTGACGGAATTGATCAACAACCAATTGAGTGTTCAAACGGGCGGCGCTCCGCTGGCCAGAGCGATGAATCAGGTCAACATCGAAGTATTCATTCCCCCGCAATACCGCGACGATCCCGTGCTCTTCGTCTCGCAAGTGCTCAACCTGCCCATCCTGGAGCCGCAGACCGCGCCGCGGGTAGTGATCAACGAGCGGGCGGGAAGCATCGTCATCAGCGGCGACGTGGAGATCGGCGCAGCCGTCGTGTCGCATAAAAATATCGTGGTCGAAACCGGCAACATCGGCAACGCCAAGCCGTTCGTGCCGGTCAATTCAGCGGATCCAAACGCGCCAAAACTCAAGGCGCTGGTCGAGACGCTCAATGCACTGCACGTGGCCACGCCGGACGTTATCGAAATAATCAAGGGCCTGGACCGCAACGGCCGGCTCCATGCCCAATTAATTATTGAATAAACGCGGCGGAGTATTCGTCATGGTAAACGCGATCAATACCAACCTTTCCAGCGCACCGGCCGTGAATGTCGCGCAAAATGCACCGGTGAAGGCGCCCGATCTTGCAGGCATGTCAAAAAATCCGCAGTTGCGCAAGGCATTCGACGCCTTTGTCGGCCAGACCTTTTTCGGTCAATTACTGCACTCGATGCGGAAAACCGTGGATAAACCGGCCTACTTTAACGGCGGCCGGGCCGAAGAAATTTTTCAGCAGCAACTCGACCAGGTGTTGGTCAAAAATATTAGCGAGTCGAGCGCCGATAAATTCAGCGGACCAATGTTCGAACTGTTCACCCTCCAGCGAAAATGAGAAACCATGGGCATATCCATGCAAACTACGTGGGAAAACGAAGTTGCACGGCTTTTGAACGATCTCTTGGCCGTGCAAGACGATTTATCCGTGAATTTGGCCAAAAAAAGGGAGTTGTTAATTGCCTCCGACACGGCGGGATTAACCGCCATTGCACCGGAGGAAGAGCAATTGATCCAACGGCTACAGGAATGTGTTAAGCGGCGAGAAGAATTGCTCGCAAAAGCGGCTCAAGAGGGTTTGCCCGTTGAGAGCATACACGCCTTGGCCGAAACCTTGCCGCCCGAACGCCGGGGTGAATTGCCCAATCGCCTGGTTCAGGCAAGTTCCCGGGCCAGACTTCTTCAACACCAAAGCTTTACGAATTGGCTTGTGATTCAACGCAGTTTGATTCATCTTTCGCAGATGTTAGAGATTATAGCGACCGGCGGCCGTCTTCAGCCGACATATGGAAAAGGAGAACCGGTTAATGCCAGTGGCAGCATCGTAGACCGGGCAGCTTAAATAGAATGGGGCATTTGGGATG
>JBEKGL010000226.1:0-6439 GCA_050012815.1 Thermoguttaceae bacterium | reverse complement strand
TGAAGTAGCGGCGACATGTTGCGGTTCAACGACCGCTACAACGATGCCTTCTGCTCCGACCGCGGCGCCCACCCCTGCCAAGAAGCCGGTGATGGAAGGTCCGGCGTCCGGCGCTCCGGCCATGCCGCCTGAACCCGGGCCCACGCCTGCTCAACCCAGTCCTAACGAGCCGGCGCCCGCCATGCCCGGCGCTACCTCCACAGTGCCCGCCGAACCGACAAGCACGTCATCTCCGACTCCGGAAACAAGTGGCGTGGTAACGGTCTGGGTACCCTACGACGCCAAGGTCACGATCAACGGTCTGGCTACCCGCAGCACCGGCAGCCGTCGCCAGTTCGTATCCTTCGGCCTGAAACCCGGTTTCAGCTACAAGTACGACATTCACGCTGAAGTAGTCCGCGACGGGAAACTAATGGAAGACACCCGCAGCGTGACTCTGACCGCCGGCCAGAATACCGCCGTGGCCTTTGGTTTCAATCCCAACCCGGCCGAATCCGTGGCCGCAGCCAATTAAACCGAATATGTCCGCCGCCGGCCCAAGGCCGAAGGCACGTCAACTGAAGATGACCAAAAACGACCCCCGCCATGGACTCCACCTGGCGGGGGTTTTGTTATATATGTGCGGTTGTGATTTTCCGCCGATCATGGCATAATCAAAAGGTAATAGAACCTCATTTTTGTTTGTTAGATTATAATTTTTTAAACAACAAGGAGATTGCCCGTGTTCGATTGTGTAGCTGTCGTAGGCGCCACCGGCGCAGTTGGGACCATCATTCGCCAATTGCTCGAAGATCATCGCTTTCCCGTCAAGCGGATCAAGTTTGTGGCTTCCGCCCGATCGGCGGGCAAAAAGTTGCCATACGCCGGCCGGGAAATCACGGTCGAGGAGCTAAAAGGTCCGGTTTTCGACGATGTGGACCTGGCCATAAGCAGCACTCCCGACGACGTGGCCCGCGATTTCATCCCCGATGCCGTGCGTCGCGGCTGCCTGGTAATCGACGAGAGCGGGTACTGGCGCATGGACCCCGCCGTGCCCCTGGTCATTCCAGAGGTCAATCCGCACGCGGTGCTCCGGCATAAAGGCATCATTTCCAGTCCGAACTGTTCCACCACGCAAATGGTCCAGGCCCTGAAACCCTTGCACGACGCCGCCAGGGTGCTGCGAGTTGTCGTCAGCACTTATCAGGCCACCAGTGGGGCGGGCCTGGCCGGCACCCGCGATTTGGATGGAGGCACTCGGGCTCTATTGGCCGGGCAAGAATACAAATACGAATGTTTCCCATATCCAATTGCCTTCAATTGCATTCCGCAGATCGGTTCGCCCAAGCATAAGGGCTATACGTCCGAGGAAATGAAGATGGTCTACGAAACGCGGAAGATGTTGGAGGACGACGACATCCAAATCTGCCCGACCTGCGTGCGCGTGCCGGTTTCCAACTGCCACAGCGAAAGCATCCTCGTCGAAACCGAGCGAAAAGTCAGCGTCGAGGAAGCCCGCAAACTCTTCGCCGCCACGCCCGGCCTGGTGGTTATGGACGATATCGACCACAAAATCTATCCCATGCCCATCAATTGCGACCGGCGCGACGAGACCTTCATCGGGCGGATTCGCGAAGATCTTTCCTGTCCCAACGGCTTGATCTTCTGGTGCGTCAGCGACAACCTGCGCAAAGGCGCGGCCACCAACGCCGTGCAGATCGCCGAATTGCTGGTAAAACTCGGCAAAGATGCCGCCATCGGCAAACGGAAATAGGCTATAGACTATAGGCTGTAGGCTGTAGAGAATCTGCTGAAAGCTGATGGCTGATGGCTTAAAATAATGCGTACCTTCAAACTCCTGGTATCGTACGACGGCACGAATTATTTCGGGTGGCAAGCCCAGAACGGGCAACGATCGGTTCAAGAGACAATTGAAAACGCCATCGCTCGCGTCACCGGCCAAAAAGTCCGCATTCTTGCCAGCGGCCGGACCGACAGCGGCGTGCACGCGCTGGGACAGGTAGTGAGTTTTCGCCTCGAAACCCGCTTGACCCCCGAGGTTTTATGCCGGGCGCTAAATGCCGTTCTGCCCGGCGACATCGCCGTTCTCGATGCGTCCGAAACGCACGACGGTTTTCATCCCACGCATCAGGCCGTAGGCAAGCGCTATCGCTACTTGATCCACGACGGACCGGTTCGGGACGTGTTCCGCCGCCGTTATTGCTGGCATTTCAACCAAGGCCGGCTGGATGCCGAGGCCATGCATCGCTCGGCTATTCCGCTTATCGGCGCCCACGATTTCAGCAGCTTTGAAACTTCCGGCTCCAGGTCTAAAAACAGCGTGCGCACGATTTTCGATCTTTCCATCCGGCGGGGTAGGGGGGATGAACAAGACTTGATTACAATTGAAGTGGAAGCGGACGGTTTTTTGTATAATATGGTCCGGGCGATCGTGGGTACGCTGGTCGAAGTCGGCCGGGGCGTCAGGCCCGAAACATGGCCCTCCGAAGTCCTCCGCGCCGCCGACCGCCGCCTGGCCGGCCCCACCGCGCCCCCGCAAGGACTTTTTCTCGTGAAGGTGGATTACTAAGATTCGTTTAGCCGCGATCGGGCACCGACCGAAGGTTGGTCGGAGAGCGGGAACGAGAAAAAAACGGGACCGTTTAGCCCCGGCACTCGTGCCGGGTGGTTCTACAAGCACTTTTCGCGGGTATAATAAATATCAGTCTAGGGTGATAGCCGGAGTTACTTTATGAAACAATTCTGCAATTTGAAATTTGAAATTTGCATTTTGCAATTTGTAATCTTAATCGTTTCGATTGGATTGATCTCGTTTTTATATTCCTCCGCGCCGGTCATGGCCCAATCGCAGGAACGCCGATCGCTCGACGGCGAACTGCTTAAAAACCTCAAGGATCAATCTAAAAAGGATATCGAGCGGGAAGTTTACGGCCCCGGCGAGAAAAATGGCAAACTGCAAACCAGGGCAGGGCAGGGGGGCGCGGATCTCAACGAGCAACTTCAACGGGAATTGGGGGCGGCGGCCGAAAAAGAAAACGATAATCCGCTCCTTAACATCGCCCAAACCATGCTCCAAGTCCGGCAGCGCATGGCAAAATCCGACGCCGGACCGGCCACGCTCAATCTGCAAAAACAAATCGTCGCCGATCTGGATCTACTTATTAATCAAGCCAAGAAATCGGCCGGGCAATGCTCGTCAAGCTCGTCGAATCCTCAGCAATCCGCCAAGAATTCCGCCGGTTCGGCCCCCAAACCCGGTGCAAAAGCCGCTCAAAAAACCGGCAATAAGCCCGCTGCGGCAAGCTCCCCGCGCTCGCCTGACGGACAATCGCACAAACCCGACGTGGAAGAAATGCGTTCAATAATGAATAACCTCTGGGGCGAGTTGCCCCCGCACATCCGAGAGCAAATGCTACAACCCCCAGCCGATGAATTCATTCCCAAGTACCAGGATCTTATCGAAGATTATTATCGCGATTTATCCAATGAGAAAAAAAGTGGAGAGTGAAAAAGGATGAGGGATGGATAGAGAGGGCCGGGCAATTTATTGCCCGGTTAAAAGGGATGAAGGATGAAGGATGAATTTAAAACGAATAACGAAGAATGCGGAACGCGGAATGTTGAAATAATCATGAAAACCATCTGCGATTTCGCGCAGCCCACTGCCCGTCGTCCGACGACCACTATTCTAAAGTGGGCAATAAATTGCCCACCCCTCTCCCCTATCCATTTTTCACTGTCTACAGTCCATTGCACACTGACTATTATTATCATTATTTGCGTGTTTTCGTTTTACTTTACGGAAATTGCCGCCGCGCAGGAAATCGACCAGGAAAAGGCGGCCGCGAAGTGGATTACGCCCGCGGCCGAAAAAACTATTGAAAAGGGATTAAGTTGGCTGGCCCAGCGGCAGCACGACGACGGCTCGTTCGGCAACGGACCGGCTCGGGGCAATGTGGCCGTATGCGGATTGGCGGGCATGGCTTTCATGTCGGGCGGCAGCACGCCCGGCCGCGGCCCCTACGGCAAGCACGTTAACAAATGCGTCGATTACATCCTGGCCAACGCCAAGCCCAGCGGTTTCATCAACGGGCCGGACACCGCCACGCACGGGCCGATGTACGGGCATGGTTTCGCCACCATGTTTTTGTCCGAATGTCACGGCATGTCATCCCGGCCCGAGCTGCGCGACGCGCTCAATAAGGCCGTCAAGCTGATTGCCGACTCGCAGAACAACGACGGTGGATGGCGCTACTACCCGCAACGCGCCGATGCCGATATCTCGGTGACCGTTTGCCAGGTGATGGCCCTGCGCGCCGCCCGCAACGCCGGCATCTTCGTCTCGCGCGAGGTCGTCGACCGTTCGATAAGTTACGTCAAACGGAGCCAGAACCCGGACGGCGGTTTCATGTACATGATCCAAGGCGGCGAGAGCGCGTTTCCCCGTTCCGCCGCCGCCGTGGCCGCCTTTTACAGCGCGGGAATTTATGAGGGCGCGGAAATTGCCAAGGGCCTGGATTACCTGATGGAATTCATCCCGGCCGAAGGGTCCGTCCGCCGCGAAAATTATTTTTATTACGGCCATTATTACGCCGCGCAGGCCTTCTGGCAGGCGGGCGGAAAACGCTTTGCCCGCTGGTTTTCCGCCGTCCGCGACGACCTTGTCGCCAAACAACAAGAAGACGGTTCCTGGTTCGCCCCGGCCGAAGGAAACGAGTGCGCCACCGCAATGGCTTGCATCGTCCTGCAAATGCCGAACAACTATCTCCCCATATTCCAGCGATAAAAGTTTAGCCCGGGCACTTGTGCCCGGTGGTTCTTGTGATGGTATAACACCTGCCGGCAATCAAAGTCGATCGGAGATGCTTTATGAAACGATGCGTAAATTTGCAATTTGCAATTTGCAATTTGCAATTTGCAATCATCTCCTTTTATTTGCTCTCATCAATCTTGCCTTCACGGTCTGTTTATGCCGACGCCCCTATTGCCGTGCCCGTCGAAGGCCGGCCTTTTTCCGGGGAATTAACCTCCATCGACTACAAAGGACAAATTGCCTTCCAAGCCGCCGGTCAAAAGAGGCAACTGCCCATGAGTGATTTGGTCGCCTGGGGCGCATGTCCGGAACCCAAACGCGCCCCGATCCTGGTTCTTGCCGACGGCGGTTTGCTCGCGGCCGACGTATTTACCTCGGATAAAGACGCCTTTGGGGTTGACTCCGAACTTTTCGGCCGGTTGAAAATCCCTTGGGACGCGCTTGCCGGCGCGGTCTTCCGATTGCCGCCGGCCCTGAAAGACCGCGACGCCCTTTTCGACCGCATCGCCCGGGCAGAAGGCCAGTCGGATCGTCTTCTGTTGGATAACGGTGACGAGCCGGCCGGACTCATTGAAAAGATCGAAGAGGATGCCGTCAAGCTCAAGACCAACGTCGCAGCGGTGAACGTCGAGCTAGGCCGCGTCACGGCAATCATTTTTAACCCGGCGCTAAGGAGGAAATTGCCCAACGATACCGCCCGGACCTGGCTGGGCTTTAGCGACGGCACCCGGCTGTCGGCAACCGGCGTGCGCATGGATTCTTCAACCCTGCAACTCACCGTCGCGGGTCAAACCTGGAAGACATTGCCCAGGCATCTGGTTTTTCTCCAGCCCATATCCGGCCGTGCGGTTTATCTTTCCGACCTCAAACCCGGCGAGTATCGCTTTGTGCCGTACTTGGACCTAACCTGGCCCTACCGCCTCGACCGCGGCGTGACTGGCACATGGCTGCGCGCCGGCGGAATTTTATACCTGAAGGGCATCGGCATGCACAGCGCGGCCCGATTGGCCTACAACTTGGATCAGCCCTATAAGCGATTCCAAGCCGAGTTGGCCGTCAATGACTCGGCGGCCGGCGGCGGCAGCGTGCGATTTCGCGTTTTCATCGACGGCCAGGAACAATTCACCGGTGAAACCATCCGCGGCGGCATGAAGCCCACGCCGATCAGCGTCGATCTTTCCGGCGCAAAGCAACTCGACCTGGTCGTCGACTACGCCGACCGCGCCGACGTCCTGGACCACGCCGACTGGCTCAACGCGAGACTGATAAAATAAGGATGAAGGATGAAGGATGAAAACAAAAGGCTGTAGGCTGGAGGCTGGAGGCTGTAGGAATGAAAACTGATTACTGAAAACTGAGAACTGAAAACCAAAAACTAAAATCATATATAGGAGCCTTTTTCATGTTTATCGCCTGTGTCCACGTTCACGTCAAACCCGAAAACCGTGAATCTTTTATCGCGGCCAGTTTGGAAAACGCCAGGAACACTATCCAGGAGCCGGGTAATCTGCGCTTTGACGTGCTCCAGCAGGCCGACGATCCGAATCGCTTTCTACTATACGAAGTTTACCGCGACGAGGCCGGCGCCAAGGCCCACAAGGCAACCGCCCATTACGCCCGCTGGGC
>JBEKGL010000225.1:0-6452 GCA_050012815.1 Thermoguttaceae bacterium | reverse complement strand
AGCATGGACACGATGATCGAGTTCAGGCACACGCTTTTGCCGGTTCCGGTGCGGCCGGCGATGAGCAGGTGCGGCAGGGTGCTAAGATCGACGACCAGGGGATTTCCGGCCACGTCCTTGCCCAGGTACAGGGGGATGCGCATTTTAAGGCTTTTGCCGTTGGCTTCTTCAATGACTTCGCGGAGGCGGACGATTTGGCGTTGGGTGTTGGGGACCTCGATGCCCACGGTGTTTTTGCCTGGAATGGGGGCCACGATGCGCACGCTGGGAACGCGCAGGGCGATGGCCAGGTCGTCGGCCAAGGAGGTGATTTTGCTTAAGCGCAGTCCGGCTTCGAGTTCCACCTCGAACTGGGCGATGACCGGCCCGGTCTGGATTTCGACCACACGGACGTTGAAGCCGAAATCGAGGAAGGTTTTTTCCAGGATTTTTGCGCGGCGGCGGACTTCTTTTTCATGCTCATCGAAGCAGTAAGTTTCGCCGGGCAGAAGAAGATCGAGGGAGGGCATTTCGTAGTCGGCCGGATTGTGGCCGGGTTTATCGGCGTCGAATTGTTCGAAAAGTTTTTGACGATCGGCTTGTTTGCCCTTTGGCGCGGACTTGGCGGCCGGCGGGTTGCCGGGCGGGACTACCGCGACCGCTTTCTTATCTTCGCCGGTTTTATCGGCGGCTTCCTCTTCCTCTTCATCGTTAATTTCTTCGTCTTCCTCGCTCGCACGGCCGCTGATGCGGACCGCTACTTTATCGTCTACTTCTTCAGGCTCATAGCCGTCGAGGTCGGATCGCCGGCGGCCGAGTTTATGGGCGTAGGCCGCGCCGACCTGCAACACGCCGCGGCCGAAATGTTTGGTGGACTTACTAATAAACCACACGAAGATGCGGATAAGCACGTAATCGGTGGTAAGGAGTAATCCGCCGATAAGCAGGCTGGAGGCGATGATGTACGAACCAAGCCGGGCGAAGTGCATTTCCAAAAGCCCACGGCCGGTTGCGCCCAGGAATCCGCCCGGGCCGATCACCGGGCCGGGCGAAAGCCTACTCAGTACCATGGCCGCCAGGGTGGTCAGGCCCACAAGCGACAGCAGCCAACCGCCGGCGCGAAGCCAGGGTTGAGATATCCGCCGGTGCATGAGCAAAACGGCGTCGAGCACGGTCAGGGAAACGATCAAAAAGTAGGCGCCGATGCCGAGCGATTCGAAAAGCAAGTGGGCTATAATAGCCCCTGAACGGCCGCAGGTGTTGTGGATTTCGAGATGGGGCGGATAGACCAGGGAACTGGGCGGATCGGCCGGATCGTAACTGAACAAGGCCGCCGTGAGAAAAATAACCAAGGCCAACATGGCCAGGGCGGCCAGATCGCACTTCAGGTTGCGCTGTTCAAACATAAAACTTGTGTGGCCAGAGGTTGAAACGGTAACCCATGGTCCGGATCGCATGTTGCGGGCCGGTGACGCATCCATGTCTGGAACTAATCCTGCTTCTTCGACCTAAGTATCGGCCATTTCACCACTTGTAGACGAGTTTCCATACGCCGCGCGTTGCCGCTTACGCAGCGCAAATGCCATGCAAAATCATTCAGACAGGCATAACCCGGATTATTCATAGCCTAGGATTTTTAACGCAGAGTGCGAAACACCAGCCCGAAGCACAAGCGAGGGTAAAGTGTTTGCCGTCCCTCGCTTGCGTTTCGGGCTAGTGTAAATTCCTGAATAATCCGGCATAACCGGCACAAGAGGTTTTCGCCGAGTTACCCAAGATGACGGCGGATGCGTTATAATCAGGGGAATGTGAATCGCACTATAAGCGGTGCGGCGATTTTATCGACAAATCCCAGGGATATATCAGTATTTACATTGGAAATGATACGTTTCAGGCTTTAAAGTCGGAAATCGAGGATTTTTTCAGCCAAAGGGTTTGAAAGAAAAGCGCCAATGGACGAAAATAAAAGGTAGGATCGTTCGAGCGTGGGTTCCCGGTTTTTTTCCTTCTTATCGCAAAGCATAACCGCAATTTTAATCGGTTAATTATATCGGTTTTTAAGTATGATGTCCGTTGAACAATTTCTGGCCGTGCTTAAAGAAAAGGACCTGGTGCCCGGCGATCTGTTGCACGTCCTTTACAATCAGGCCGCCCATCATGTTACCGCGGCTGAAGTAGCTCAGGTGCTGATAGACAAGGGCTACCTTACGCCGGCGTTGGCAAATCGGCTGATGGGCATTGAGATAGAGCAGCCGTCCCAGGATGCGGGTGGATACGAACAGGAGTCAAGGTCGGAACAGGACATTGGTTTTGCTCCCGTGAAAGAGGAAACGGAACCCAGGCCGGTTATCGGCAGGCATCGATCATACAAGGCCGGCGACAGCGCGAAGAGTTCCTCCTCGGCGTCATCGGCCCCCAAAGGCCCAAAGCCGCCCGAGCCTCCGCCTCCGCCTCCGCCGAAACCTTCGCTGTTGGATAAACCGCCTCCGTCGCCCTGGGCCACTTCGGCTTACGATCGGGAAATAGATACGTCCAAGGGCATAGTATCGCCGCGCCTGGTGAAGCTGGCCGGAATCGAAGAAATCCCCACAACAGTCTTTAAACCCAGGCGAATAAGATGGTTGACGATGTTGATTCGCGGGGGGATTATTCTGGGGTTGGCGGTAATTTTCTACTTGCTGATTATGCTTGTCTTACGGTAACAATGAATATCAGAAAAAGAATGTCGCGGTAAAAATCAGAGCCCAGGCATGTCACCCCGATCAGTCAGGGCCGACACGGCCCGGCTCTGAGCGGAAAATGAGACATTTATTACCTGAGACTCAATAAACGTCTAATGCCCCCTGTTACATTTGTTATGCCGTCTTGATATAATTTCGGGCATAACTATGGAACATTAATAGCTTGACCGCGCGACTGCCGCCGACGGCATGCCATATCTTATTTTTCGGGGAAAGCTGACATGATCATCGCCGACCTTAGCAAGATTGAAGGCCGCCGTTATCCGGCTCGCCGGCGCACGCAGAATTTAGTCGGCGGCCTCTCGCCCATCCAAGCTAAGCATTTTAGCATCGGTAACGTCGTACTCGATCCCAACGGCGGTCAAGTGCCTTGGCACAACCAAGAACAAGAAGAAGTGTATTTTATTATCGAAGGCACCGGCGAGATGTGCCTGGGCGACGAGCGCCAAGTTGTCGCCTCGGGACAGGCCGTTTACATCCCTCCGGGGTTATTTCACCAAGTTACCAATATAGGCGATACGCCCTTGCGAATGCTTTACTGCTATGGCCCGGCGGGCGATGTCGCTCACTGGAAACAGGAACTTAGCGGCACGCTACCGGTCGCCGGCGTTGACGCTCCTGGGCTTCCGCCGGGCGCACGGCCGCAGTGCACTGAAAAACCAAAAAAATAATCGACCCATAAAAAACAACTTGTTCCCACGCTCCTGCGTGGGAACATTCATGAACATCTCAACGAGGTTCTCCATGAGTATCCGCACACATAATATCGGCATTATCATGAACGGAGTGACTGGCCGCATGGGCACAAACCAGCACCTTATGCGCTCCATTATAGCCATTATCAAGCAAGGCGGCGTGAAGATCGGCGAGAATGAAATTATCATGCCGGATCCGATCCTGGTCGGCCGCAATCCGATAAAATTGGAACGGCTCGCGGCCATGGCCGGCGTTACTCGCTGGACCACCGACCTCGATAAAGCCCTGACCAATAGGAGCGATATCGTCTATTTCGACGCCCAAACGACCGATCGCCGCGTGGAAGCCGTCAAGAAGGCTATAGCGGCCGGCAAACACGTTTATTGCGAGAAACCCACGGCCACAACCACCGCCGACGCCTTGGAACTGTACAAGCTCGCAAAAGCCGCGGGCGTGAAGAACGGAGTAGTGCAAGACAAACTCTGGCTGCCCGGATTGCTGAAACTGAAACTGTTGATCGCCAGCGGATTCTTCGGCCGGATTCTCTCCGTTCGCGGGGAGTTCGGTTACTGGGTCTTCGAAGGAGACACTGTTCCGGCGCAACGACCATCGTGGAACTATCGGAAGGAAGAAGGCGGAGGGATCATCATCGATATGCTCTGTCACTTCCGCTACGTGCTCGACAATATATTCGGCAACGTTCAAGCGGTCTCCTGTTTTGGCGCAAGGCATATCGACCGGCGCTGGGACGAAAATGGCAAAGCCTATGAGAGCACGGCCGAGGATGCCGCCTATTCCACGTTTGAACTCTCCGGCGGCGTCATAGCGCATATAAACGCCAGTTGGTGTGTCCGTGTGCGGCGCGACGATCTGCTCACGCTGCAAGTGGATGGCACAAAAGGCAGCGCCATTGCCGGCCTGCGCCACTGCTGGATTCAGCCCTACGCGGCCACGCCTCGCCCCTCTTGGAATCCAGATATCGACAGCCCGATCAATTTCCACGATGGCTGGCAGCAGATGCCGCCGCAGCAAAACTTCGAGAATGCCTTCAAGGTCGAGTGGGAACTTTTCCTCCGCCATGTTGTCAAAGATGAGCCGTTTCCCTGGACGTTGCTCGAAGGCGCAAAAGGCGTTCAACTCGCCGAAAAGGGTTTTGAATCATGGCAACAACGAAAATGGGTCGCTATTCCGGCTTTGGAGGCATGAAAAAAGATGTTACACTTGTTCCCACGCTCCTGCGCTGGGAACGCCGTTGGTTTGGTTCCCACGCAGGAGCGTGGGAACCAGGGGAAAAAAGTTTAGCCCCGGAGCTTGCTCAGGGTATTTTTGTAAAGCCGCGACGGGCACCAACCGAAGGTTGGTCGGTCGCGCCAATAATTGGAGATTTCAAAAATGACCGATAAACCAGCGGCGATTGTCACCGGGGGCAGCCGGGGGATCGGCAAGGGCATTGCCTTGGAACTGGCCGGCTTGGGGTACGACGTGGCAATCAGCCATTTCGACTTTGACTCGCAGGGCCGGCCCGACGAATGCGCGGCCCAGGCCGCCAAAGATGAAATCCAAAACCTCGGCGCGGCCTGCCTGTCGGTTCGGGCCGACGTGAGCTCGGCCGAAGATCGCCAACTGCTTGTCAGCACAGTTGAAAAGCGTTTCGCCCGCTGCGATATGCTGGTAAACAACGCCGGGGTCGCGCCGCTGAAACGGGCCGACCTTCTGGATGCCGACGAGGAAAGTTTTCAGCGCGTTATGAAGATCAACCTCCAGGGGCCGTATTTTCTTACGCAGAGGGTGGCACGCTGGATGATCGAGCAGATTGCCGAAAATCCCGGCCGCCAATGCCGCATCGTCAACACCGGGTCGATGTCGGCCTACACCAGTTCGCCCGCACGCGGCGAGTATTGCATAAGCAAGGCCGCCATCGGCATGATGACGGCCCTCTTTGCCGACCGCCTGGCCGAATACGGCATCGGCGTGTTCGAACTCCGCCCGGGAATAATCGCCACCGACATGACCGCGGTGGTGAAAGACAAGTACGACAAACTGATCGCCGACGGCCTGACGCCCATCCGCCGCTGGGGCACGCCGCAAGACGTGGCAAAAGTAGTCGGCGCAATAGCCGAAGGCCGCCTGGATTTTTCCACCGGGCAAGTAATAAACGTTGACGGCGGATTTCACCTGCGGCGGCTGTAAAAACTTCTCCCCTCTCCCTTTGGGAGAGGGGCCGGGGGTGAGGGCGATGTTACATGGATATTTGGAATAATTTGAAAATCTATGAAAGAGGTAGTTATGGATACATGTTTAATATGCAATCCAAACGCGGAAAAGCCCAAGTCTGAATTCAAAGAATTCGATTGTGAAAAATGTGGTAAATATTGTTGCAATAAAATTGTTTGGCTTAAAGGCATTGAGGAGATATATAAAGAAATCCCAATACACTTACTATCTGGTTACATCCGCGAACAATCTGAGCGTACCGGTATTCCTTTTGAATTAACAGACAAAAAAGATGATATTGAAATAATCACAAAACAACTCCCTCGCGATGATGATGTTTTAGAAAAAGCCAGAAAATTATTACTAGCCCTTGAAAGAAGAACAAAATATCCAGGAGAAATGATTGGATTAAACGGGGAACAAGATTATCCCCTTGCATATTGTCAAAATGTTGAGGAATTTCGCTATTATCTCAAATATTTAATTGATACCGGATTGATAAATCATCCATCTATTATGCGTGGTGCTTGGGAATGTATGATTACTGTTGATGGCTGGCGGGCCATTGAATCATATAAAGTGCCCAATGCTGAATCAGAAAAAGTATTTGTTGCGATGTGGTTCGATAAAGAGACAGATAACGCCTATAACAAGGGCATTCTACTGGCACTAGAAGATGATTGTGGATATAAATCAATTAGGATTGACAGGAAAGAATACTTGGGAAAAGTTGACGATGAAATTATTGCCGAGATTCGTGAAAGTCGATTCATTGTTGCTGATTTCACCGGCCAACGACATGGAGTATATTTTGAAGCGGGA
>JBEKGL010000224.1:0-6460 GCA_050012815.1 Thermoguttaceae bacterium | reverse complement strand
GTCGACGGCAATTGCGTGCCACTCGTCGTTCCGGTATCCGACCCTGCGGTGCATACACTAATTCCAAGAAAAAGACTCAAAACTGATCCAAGCAAGTTGCCATCCTCTGCGCGCGGAATCTCTGTATTATTATTGAGGGGAAAACAGTACCAGAATTGGATCAACAAAACAAGGGCGTGTTGACCCACAGTCGTGGCAAAATATAACACAATATATATGTACCACTAATAGTGCATATTGATATACAAGTATAGTGGGGACATTCCAAAATCTTCCCCGCTTGTATAGACTGATTTAGTGAGCAGACTCATCGCGGCTGCCCGGCTATCGAGGTTTTTGCATGAGAGACGTTGTCACATTGGTATTGGGAGGCGGACAGGGAACGCGGCTTTATCCGTTGACAAAATATCGTTCCAAACCGGCCGTTCCCGTGGCGGGCAAATATCGCCTGATCGACATTCCCTTGTCAAACTGCATCAACAGCGGTTTGAATCGTTGTTACGTGATCACGCAGTTCAATTCCGTGAGTTTGCACCGGCATATCCGCAGCACGTACAATTTCGACGCCTTCGACGGCGGGTTCGTGGAAATCCTGGCCGCCCAACAGACCCTGGACAACGCCAACTGGTATCAAGGCACCGCCGACGCCGTGAGGCAGAATCTGCGCTATGCCGAAGAGCCGGGCATAAAAAACGTGTTGATTCTTTCCGGCGACCAGCTCTATCGGATCGACTTCCGCCACATGATAGCCGCGCACGAACAGTCCGGCGCGGATGTAACCATCGCTGCCGTGCCGGTCCACAGCGAGGCCGCTTCGGGATTGGGGATCATGCGCGTGGACGATACGGGTCGGGTGGTGGGTTTTTTGGAAAAGCCGAAAAATAAGCAGGAACTCGACCTGGTTCGCACCGATCCGCAGTGGATCGACGCCCAAGGCATGGTCAGCCGCGGCCGCGACTGCCTGGCGAACATGGGCATTTATCTGTTCGGACGGCAAACGCTGGTCGATGTGCTGGAAAAGACCGATTACCGCGACTTCGGCAAAGAGGTCTTTCCGGCTTCGATCCGCACGCGGCACGTGCAAGTCTACCTTTTCGACGGTTATTGGGAAGACATCGGCACGATCAAGTCGTTTTACCAGGCGAACCTGGAACTGGTCTCAGGCAGCGCGTCGTTCGATCTGGTTTCGCCGAGCGCCCCGATATACTCTCGGCCGAGATTTCTTCCTCCCACCCGCGTCGACGGCGCCGCGATCAAAAACAGCCTCATAGCCGACGGGTCGCGGATCGAACAAGGCGCGGTGATCGAAAACAGCATCATCGGATTGCGGTGCTTGATCGGCCGCGACGTAATAATCCGCGATTCAATATTGATGGGCAACGATTTTTACGAACTGCCCGGCGAGGCGGATCTACACAAGTCGAACGGTTTGCCGCCCTTGGGCGTCGGTCCGGGCACGCATATCGAGCGCGCGATCATCGATAAAAACTGCCGCATCGGCCGCAACGTCCGCATCATAAATGAAAAAGGACTGGAAGACACCCCCGAAACCCAATACGGCATGATCCGCGACGGCATCGTGGTCATCCCCAAGGAAACCACCCTGCCTGATCATTGGTCGCAGGAATAGCGGGCGGGGGTCATTGGACGGTTTATTAAGTCTCTTACTCGTTATACGCCAACCACTTGCTCCAATTGCCACAACAGATCGTCGAGATAAAGCGGCTTTGAGAGTACGGCCGCGGCGCCGGCTGCAAGGGCGCGGCGCTCATCTTCGATGCGGGGAAAACCGAGCAAGGCGATAACCGGAGTGTGACCGAGGGCACCGGTCAGGCGGCGGAGCTGGTCGAGTTCCTCGCCCCGCAGGTCGGAAGCGTCGAAAACGGCCGCAGCGGCGCCTTCAATGAGCGTGTAATGGGCCGGACGCAACCGGACCGTTGAATACCCGCACGTCCGGCACGCCGTCGATAGCCAATCTTCCATTGCGAATCCTCGGGCATGGATCGCGATCAGTCCTTGCCCGTGCCGCGGCGTTTGTGCCATGCTTTGCAGCAGGCGTTCTTCCTCGGTGGCCGTTTCCGGGAGGCCCCAGCTTGGGCATTGGCCTTGGATCAAGCGGTGCAACTCTCGCCCTGCCCGGGCGTTCCACTGATGCCAATAAATGCGGACGGCGGCGGGCAACGGTTGGCCGCTGCGGATCTCACCCTCGCACCAACTTCCCAGTAGTCTTACTATTCGGCCCAGCGGGGCAAGCCGACGCAAGCGATCGGCGTCCTGATGCGAAAACTGCCCGGGAAACGCCTGGGCAATTACGATTACGTCCGGAATGATCTCGCCTGCTTCCAGGGCTTTTATTGCTTGTTTCACTTCAGTAAGGCAACTTATCCGGCCCAAGGACTTCAAAGTCGATCGGACGCCGAGAAATTCCGGCCTATCGATTTCGCCTAAAACAAGGATCGAGATTTCGGACATGTTCAGTTTTCAGTTTTCAGTTTACGGTTCACAGTTTTTGCTATCAATTATATTCCTTCGTCATTTGCCATTTGGATTTCGTCATTCTTACGACACTTTCCGTTATTTATTTTCCTCAGTGGGGCCTGCGATGCGCAAGCGGAGTTGTTCCAATTGCGTTTTTTGCGTGGACGGATCGGCCTCGGGATCGACCGGGATCGGACCGCCGAGCATGGCGGAAAGTTGACGGGCGGCCTGGCGCCGGGTGGCCGCCTCGGATCTGTTCAGCAAAATAAGCCACACCGAAGGGTCGCCGGCCAGCCATGAGGCCGTCTGCTCGGGCGTGTCGTCGCCGAGCCGTTCGCTCAGGGCCTCGATAATTCGGCGCAGGCGGAATTGTTGTTCGGCGTCGAGCCGGCTGAAATCGAATTGCTGCAAATAGTTCAACACGGCCGGGTCGGCGGCGCGGATCGCCCGATCGGCCGCCTGACGCTTGGCAAAGCTATCGTCGCCCAATTGCTCGACCAGCGCGGCCCAATGCTTTCGATCCAATGTTTCATTGCCATCCGCCTTGCGGATCAATTCCATTTCCAAGGTTGCGGCCGATTCGGACAATCTCCAATTGGGATGCAGCAGGGCTAAAAGCGGCACAAGATACTGCTTGGTTTCCGCGGGATAAGCCAGCAACAAATGCCAAAGGTTTGGGGCACTATAAATCCGCTGCTTGCCTTCCGGACCGACTTTCAGCACGGTTTTTCCTTGCAGCGGCTGGGAGAATTCCAGGGGAATCGGCGTATCACTCCCTTTGCCGGCATATCGAATGCGAACTTTAGAGACGTTCGACGCTTCGATGGAAAGTTGCTGTTTACCGTTCGTCCAATTGTACGATAATGTCGTATCTCCGCCGTTCGATTGGATGATGGAGATTTGTTCGGAGGTGTTGGCATACTGGATAAATCCCGCGTGTGAAGCGTCCAACGACACCCGGCCCGAAACGACGCGGAATCTGAGCGACCCGGCGCTTACGACCATGTTCAAATACTGCATGGTTTTGAGTTCTTGCCCCTCGGCCGCCGCGGCAAAAGTCGAAATCGCGGCCAGTAAAATTAAAATATTTCTCAAACGGCAATACATGGCATTGGAACCGGAAAGACCGCACTACTCCATAAATATCAAATACAGTTTAATTGTATATCTTCCTTGGAGGGAATGGAACCAGAAAATCACTTTTAGACTTTATCGGTTAGCAAGACTAGGACTTATCGCCCTAATACAAGGTCAATTCCCGAGAGAATTAACCCCAGTTTCGCTTTTGGCAGCTTTCCGACCTGTTCTGCCAGCAGAGACTTATCCAGCGTGATGATTTGGGAAACGTTTGCTACGGACTCCTTCGACAGACCTGTGAACCGGGACACAAGACGCACGTTTCCAGGGGCGTCCGCCCATTTCAAGTTGCTTGTCAGCGGCACACATACGACAGTGGCAATTCGACTGCGGTTCAAAGCGTCGCCCTGCACCACTATGACAGGTCGCCGAAAGCCGGGGCCAGAGCCGGTTGGCTCGGATAGATCGGCCCACCAAACATCCCCACGGGAGATCACCACGGGCTGCGCTCCAGGATTCGCCGCGCGGCCGCAGCCGCAAATTCATCGATTTCCCCGCCCACTTCCGCAGCGACGCGATCCATCGCTTCGGTCACGCGCTCCGGGGCGTGACGTGCGACATACTCTGCCAAGGCAAGGCTATACACTTCGCTCCGCGACTTTTTCAAATGCCGGGCCAGACTCTCGGTTTCCGTGTATACTTCGTCGGGAATTGATACGGCAGTCTTCATACCACCAGTATAACCGCCAAATCGCGGTTGGTCAAGGTCATCCGGCGACCGGACGCCTATTTCCTTATTTCCCCTGAGTCGAATCCGCCCCACATGTTCTCCATATTCGTTGGCTGTCATCTTTATTCCTTCCTGAATTAACCTACTCCGCGATGTGGTTGCAATGGCTGTATCGTAGCGGTATGATCAGTGATGTCCCAGGCGAAATTGCTATGGCCACTCCATCTGACTCCAAGCCCAACCCAAATGAAACCGACCCCTGCTGTTCGTCGCTGGTGTCCGGTAATCCCAACGATCTGGCTTGTCGCCATTTTCCTTGGGGAGTAATTTCCGCCATCCCGCTGTTTATCTATGGTGCAGTTCCACTGATATTCGGTGCATGGGGACTGATCTTCGTGCCGGCGATACTCATCGGTGGAGTTTCGATCGGGGGGGCATACAACACTATTAAAAGTTTTCGGCTGGGTTCTGTTCCATCTCGCGATAACCGCACATGGATGTGCCATTATCCTCGGGTGGGTGGCACTGACAATAGTGTTGAAATTGTGTGCCACTGGCTCTGCCAGTGCTTTGGGCGGCCTACCACGCGGTTGCCGGGCGGGTGGCACTGACAAAAGTGCTGAAATTGCGTGCCACTGGCTCTGCCAGTGCTTTGCTTGGCCTACCACGTGTGTGCCGCTGCTGGCTTGTCCAGCAGTGCGAGTGGGAACTGCTGCCTTGTCCAGCAGTGCATTTTGTTTACCAAGGACTACCTACCGCCCACTAATTTCTATTGTCTTTTACATCACTGCAATTGCACTGTAGCGCGATGGCAATTGCCCCCGTGTAAAATCCACTTCCATCCATGCGTCGCTTTAGATCAATGCCGTAACTTCATAATCAAAAATCAATTGCAGCGACCACTCTTCTCTTTCAATCGACGTAAGTCTAAATTCCATTCTGGCACAAAAACCAATCCTGGCCATTTTATATTCAACTCCATATCACAAAGCTACTTACAAAAATATTCACCTTTATTTTTACAAAATACGCTCTTTTGGATATCGTGTAATTTCACGTCATTATACCCTCCGTAACTCCATATCTAAAGCCAACTTTTTGGCCGTCGTCCCAAATGAATTCATTTGTTATTCAAGCGCTTTGCTAGGCCAAATATTCAGAAAACCAGAAAATCGCCGTCATCCAGTCCAAAGCGATGAATTTCGACATCTCCTCCCCGGCCGCAATGCGTTAATAATACAGCCCCGATTTCCGGATGAGCCTGAGCATAGGCCAAAGATTTTTCCGCCCCCAGGACATAAAACGCGGTAGACAACGCGTCGGCCAAGGCTGACGACCCAGCTACGACCGTTGCCGAGAGCACTCCTTCGGCCGGACGGCCGGTGCGCGGATCGATAATGTGCCCATACAGTTTTCCTTTGTGCCGGAAGAATTGAAACTGCGAGCTTGAAGTGCCTATCGCACGGTTGCGAAGTCTGATCTCCGCCATCCGACATCGGGCCTTCCAAGGATGAGGGATTCCGACGGTCCAAAAATTCGAGTCGGCATCCTTGGAATCAGCGGCTTGGGTCAAATCCGCGCCGTGGGCCAAGATGCTGCTTTGCCCCCCGTGGAGCAGAAAATGCTCCATGCCGCCGCCGATGAGTTTCTCCGCGCACCGGTCCAGCGCATAGCCCTTGCCGATGCAACCCAAGTTAAGTTGTATGCCCGGCCGGCTGAAACGAACGGTGTTGCATCGGCCGTCGAGTTCCACGAATTGAAAGCCCGTGCGCGACAGCGCGTTGGCGATTTGTTCTTCACTCGGAACCGCGCCGGCGCGCAGGGCGAATCCCCAGGCTTGCCACAGCGGCGTGGCGGTGATGTCCAAGACGCCTTCGGTCTGAAGACAAACGTCCTTTGCCAAACACAACAGCCGGAACAGTTCCGGCTCGACCTCGACCGGCCGTTGAGCCGCTAGCAGATTGATGCGGTTGATTTCGCTTGCGGGACGGAACAGCGACATCTGTTCTTCCAGGCCCTCCAACGATTCCAAAGTTTCCAGGGCCAGTTGGGCGTCACGATCACTGCCGCCGGGGATGGCGGGCATGGCGGCGGGAAAACGAATCTCAAATTGGGTTGCCATCGCCCGGCGCGAAAGGTGCATCATCAAAGCGCCGTGTTCCGGGTGCATGCCTT
>JBEKGL010000223.1:0-6542 GCA_050012815.1 Thermoguttaceae bacterium | reverse complement strand
TATCCATCGCTCAATTTATCGACCCCCACGACGCTCTAAGGTGCAATCATTGGCTTTCAGGCAACGTTCGTTACGCGGGAAATGCGAAACGCATGAAGCTGCTGGCCGATACCCAAGTCGACGGCATGGTCCATTTGGCGAGCTGTCTTGAGGAAATCCGGCATGGAATGTCCTCCGTAATCAGCGGCAAAATATGGGGGCGGGTCGATTCGGATTATGACGCCGAGTCGTCAAGGAACGCGGAGAAGACGCCCCACCGGCAACTTGAGACAGAGCTGAACGGTTTACCGTTCGGCGAAAATAGCATTGTGCGCAGGAAAAGCGCCGATGGATGCGGGTCGTGGGAAATTCGCCCGCGAATCAGGGGCGAAGCCGTTCCCGTTTTATTGGACGAGCTTTCCGACGGCGTGCGGGTGCATCGCACGATTCTCGATAGTACGGCAGAAACGTATCGTTCCGTCATTTTCGACCAGGCTCTGCGAATGAACGAACAAATAAGATTTTGCCGCTTTGCTTCGGTTGGAGACGAGTTGGTCGTAGAAACCTTGCTTCATGCGGGGCTGATAGAAACAAGCTGGCTAAAGTCGGCGGCAATGGCCGTCGCGGCGGTCAGCCACTGGGCCAAAGACGTGCTAAATGCACTTGCAAGGCATGAGCACGCGGCCTCTTGGTATCAAATTATGTTTTGTGAACACTCTCCTGAAAAATAATTTCCGTTAAACAAATTGTTCCTTGTAATCACTTTAAATAATGAGGTGAAAAAATGACAATGGCAACCATTCCCACTCAAAAACTGATTATGCGCGACCTGGCCGGTTTCAAACGCATTGAAACCTTTTTGAACAACGGGCTCACGCCCAATCATACGGTAGGCCAGGCAATCGAATATTTCCTGGAGAAGGCTCAGATCCGGAAAAACAATCTGGATTTCATGGCCTTCAGCCGCGGCGTAAGGCTGGATAACAAATCGCGGATCGAGGAACTCGCGGAACAAGATACGCAGGAGTGGACCGTTATGCCGGAGGTCTCGGCCGGCTGACTACTCCGCATAAGCATAATATGCCGCCGAGGATTTGATTTTGCATGGGTTCAGTATCCGGATTTTTCATAACTTCAGGCCGAGTCATGAAAGCATATATAAACGGCAAATTCGACTTTCTCCTCGAGTTATGGTCCGGCGAGCCCGCGACCAAGGGAATTCCGCTGCATAGTCAATGCGTAACCGGAGACCTGGCCGATTTGGCCGAGGAGTGTTTTATGCGCGGCATTCTCTCGGAGTGTCTTCCTTTGGAGTACTCGTCGTTGCATGTGGAAGCCAAACCAATATGGTCTTCACAACCGTTTGTTCAGGAATTAGAGGTAACCGTGACAGTCGAAACCTCCCACGGGCCGCGTAGTTGCACCCAGCGATTCGGGGCGGGTCGCTGGGTGCGCACCGCGGAAGCGATACGGCAACTTCTGATCCGGCAGGGAACATTGACCGAAAACGCAACGGTGTATCGCGCGCTTATCGGACTGCCGCGCGGGCAGGCTTCGGTTGCGGAAACGCCGCCCTTGGAGCCGCCCCCAATCGTTACACAATCTCTTGAGGACTCCGGTATTCGTAAACTGGAGAATGGAACCCTGGATCCGCAGCGGCCGGTGTTGATAAACAGCCGCATGATTGCCGACATCGTGGAGCGCACCGAGCAATCCGAGACAAACGAAGCCGGAGGCGCGGTCCTGGGCAAGATCATCCGGCTCGCCGAACCGTTGCCTGGCACGACAACGCGAATTGTAACAATACTTGCGGTTGGACTTGCCGACGACCGTCACGTGGGCGGTCCGGCAACGTTCCATTTCAGTCCCGAAGCCTTGGCTCAAGCCGCCCAGATTGCCGGGGTTCGCGGGCAAGGAGAAGCAGTGCTCACCGCATGGCATTCGCACGGGTGGTCGGATAAATGCATCAATTGTCATAAAGAAACCTGCCCGCTGCCGAGCGCCCGGCAGGTTTCGCCTGAAGATTATCAAGTGCTGGAAAGTCTGTTTTCTTCAAAGGCCACGCTGATGCCCATCGCCGGCCGTCAAGTCGGCGTTCCACTGCAACGGCCTACGGTTGTGGTCCATCATTGGCGCGGCGGATTTATGCAACCGCTCAATTGGCGGGAATATGAGGAGTAAAATAACCAGCGGGCGCCTGTCCGCATTTTACGCTAAAAATAACCGGGGAGAATTTACATGCCTGATAACCAAAACAACAAAACACGTATTCCTCATACGACGGGTGAAGCATCTGCCCCATCGTCCGACCGGCCGCAGTCAAACCGCGAGGAGATCGAGCATTGCATTTATGAGGTAATGCGCGATCCCTCGGCAATCGCCCAGGAGATTATCCAACTCCGCAAACAACAAAAACAGATGCAAAATGATTGTCTCAAGGCCGCCGAGGCCGTGGAGGGGATGAAAAAGTTGCTCGACGAATTGGTCCATCCCAAAGCCGCCCTGTACCAGCTCGAAAGGTTTTACTTCGACGGCGAAGGCGAACCCTGCGCATTGGTGAATATCAACGGTCAGCAACGAGAAGTGCCGATTGCGGAACACGTCGATCCGGACGTTCTAAAACAACTCAAACCTTGGGAGTATGTGAAAGTTCATCCCACGGAATTAATAGTCGTGGGAGTCGAAAAAGACCAATCGCTTTACGCCCGGGCGCAGGGCGAGATCGCGACTTTTAAATCCTATCTTGACAAGAACTTGGGTCTTGTCATGGTTTCCCGGTTAGGCCGCGAGGAAGAAGTCGTTACGCTGGCGGAGGGGCTGCGCGAAGAGGAGCTAAAAGTCGGCAGCCGGCTGGTTCTGCATCGCGACAATCCGCGATTAGTGATCAACGTCGTACCCAGTCAGCAGATCGAAAGCAAATATGAAATTCCAGTTGCTCAGTTTACAACTCAACTCGAGGATCTGGCCGGATTGGATGACATTATCAACACCATTATGGAAGAGTGGATCATGCGATTAGTCCGCAAGGATATTTTCTCGACCTTCGACTTGAAGCCGTTAAACGGAATGTTGCTGTACAGTTACAAGGCCGGAATGGGCAAAACCGCGCTGGTTCGGGCAATGGCGCGCTGGCTCTGGGATCTTGGCCGGCGAAAAGATTTCGACGTCGTGCTTTATAACGTCGAACCGAACTCGCTCAAGTCGATGTGGCACGGAGAAGACGCGAGGCTGGTGCGAGAAGAACTTGGCGGCACGATCCGCGCCCGACTGGAACGGCCCCGCGATCGCTCGCTCATTGTTCTTGTAATTTTCGACGAAGTCGAATCCTTGGGAAAACGAACGGGCGGCAACGATACTCGCGGTTTCGTCTCCTCCGCGCAAAACGACGCGGTGCAGGCGCTTTTATCGCTTATGGATGGAATAGTGCCGCTTAAATCATCGCAGGGTCCATCCGCCGACGTACTATGGTGGGGACTCACAAATCGGCCGGATATGGTCGATTTCGCGCTGAAACGACCCGAACGCATGGGCGGTCTGATATTGGAAATGCCCGATTACAACGCCGACAATGCCGCCGACATCATGCAGATCTACACCCACAACCGCACCATTCCCTGGTACATTGACGGAGAAATTCGTCAAGGCGTATCCGAGCAGAAAGTACACTCGCAGATTATCAGACCGGCGGTAGCGCGGATTTTCCCGCAAGCGGTGCTCCGTTACGCCACCGAAGGGCGTCAAATGACGGATGTGACGGCGGGCGAGATTCTTTCCGGCGCTCACTACATGAACTCCATGAACCAAGCCCGACGCGTGGCGGCGGCCAGGGCATTGCGGCGGGTGGGAACGGCCGCCGTGGGATTCGAGGACGTCGCCGACTGCCTGCTAAAAGAGGCTCACTCCGTTGCCCGACAACTCGATGCCGACCGGCAGATGCTCCAGCAACAACTACACCTGCGGATTCCCGTGCTCCGCACCGAATTGGTGCCGCTCAATGAACTGGAACAACATAATTTTATCCGAGCAGGAACATATTAACTCAAACTGTAAACGCAAATTCCGCAATGAAAATTTGAATGACATTATTACCTAGCCCAATCATTTACTATGAATGCTTTTTTATCTAGCCCAGGCGTTTACGCCTGGGACCGAAAGCCGTCAATATACTTTTATGTCAACCCCGTTTACGGGGTTCATAAATTCCAGACCTCAACCGCCCCTAAAGGGGCTACATGAAAGGAATTGCGGAATTCTCCTAATCCCAGGCGTAAACGCCTGGGCTAGAGAAAAGAATATCTCTAATCCCAGGCGTAAACGCCCTGGGCTAGAGAAAAGATCATCCTCATTTAATGTTAAAGATCAGCCTCATTTAATGTTTGTAATAATATGGCAATCGCAAAATAGATCGCACGAGACGCCGAACTAACGATAGCCGTTTTATCCGAACAGGAGCAGATTAAGATATGGCAATCGCAAAATACATCGCAAGAGACGCCGAACTAATGACAGCCGGGGTCGATGCCGACGGCCGGCCCATCCAGCAGTGGAATGCCGTGCAAAAACTGCTGCTCCAGGTAGGCGCGGCCTTCGAACCTTATGGACATGAGCCTTGGACCCATCATGAATGGTCCAACAACTTGAACTATTATTCCACCGGTTATTATGGCGGGTACAATAGCGGATACCAGGGCGGTTACAACTCGTGCCGCTCAACCGATTGCCTGCGACATTGGACCGGCAACGGACAATGTTATTATTCCGACATGTCGCATTGGGAAGGTTGCACGGCCGAGGTTCTTTCGCCGTTCGACTATGCTTTGCAGTGCCTTAGCAGCTTGCAGGTGGCCGAAGAGGCCCGCCGTCGCGCGGAAGAGCTTGGAGAAGGCGCACGATTCACTCTCTCGGCACAAAACGTGGACGCCCAGGATCCGAGCATATCCTGGGGCACGCATTTGAATATATCGGTGAGCAGGGGACTATTTCAGGATCTTTTCCTCGATCACCGCCATCCCGCCCGTTTGGGATTCGTGGCCAGCGCCATTGCGGCCGCGGTTCCTTGGTTTGGGACGGGCTACATCCTGCCGCTTAAGGACGGATCGAGGATATTTTCACTTTCCGGTCGCGCTCATCATTTAGACAGGGTCATCAGTCACTCAACCACGGTGGCTTTTCAACGGGGACTGCTGAACTCTCGCCGCGAACCGCACGGCAACGACGCCGATCGCCTGCACTTGATCGGCTTCGACTTCAACCTCGCCTCGGCGGTTCTATCGGCAGGTTTCCTGCAGTGCGTGATGGCCGCCGCCGAGGAAGGATTTTGCGGTTTGCAGTTGTACGATCCGGTACATGCGGCGCGCGTCTGGAGCTGGGGAATGGACCTATCCACCCGGACTTTATGCGCCGAGGCGTTGCTTATCGACGGTCGCAAGATCACGCTCCCCGTTTATATACGGGAGTTGGTGGCGGTATTGCTGCAAATGGTCGAAGGCGGACTGATCGGCGAAGACGTAGCGCCACATGCAAGGCAAATTTTGCCCATCGTCATTGAAACGACCTATTATGCCGAAGAAGGCTCGCTGGAATCATTGGCCAAACATTCGGACTGGGCCGCGCTGCTGACGGTGCTGCTTGGTATGTGCGAACAGCCCGGCACGCGCCTGGGCGATCCCGACACGGTGTTGACCGTGCAAGACTACTCAAATACCGATCCGAGCCGCGGACTGTTCTGGCAATTATGGGATCAAAGTCTGGTCGATCCTCTGGTAAACAAGGCGGACGTGGAGCGATGTCTGCGCGACGGTCCCAAAGATACGCGGGCCTGGGCCAGGGGGCGTCTGGTGCAAAAATTTCACCGATGCATTACCGCCATCGATTGGAGTTACGTGGAATTGCTCCTCGCTACGTCGCGGTGGAACTCCAGGTTGCGAATCGAGATGCCGCGTCTTGGCAGCCTATCGCGCAATGAGTTCAAGTCCGTATTGGAGACGGCGCAAAGCGTTGAAGAGCTTGAATTGTTGATGCAACAAACGGCGGCGCCAATATCCGCTTCAGATCCCGTTCTTGACATCAACTCACAATTGGAAACCGATCCCATAACGTATGTGGGAACCGCGGAGAGCGAATCAATCAAGTCCCAAGACCGAGATATCAATAAGGAGTAATACAATGCCTGAAGATACGACAACGATTACCGTACGACAACAACAACCGGCAACCGCTTCTGCCGGGCCAACGGAAGCAAGCCGCGCCGATGAACTTTGCTCCAAAGCAACGGCTTGGCAAGATGTCGTCAACAAAGCCCGCGAATCCTGCCGGCGGGGCGTCGATGCCGTGAAGGAATTGCAACGGCGCCGAAACAAATCCGGCCAGTAATAATCGGCATTTTTAAATCAGCCCATAAACTCAGGAATACAAACAAAAACCAGTTCCTTTTGCCAGATGGTAATACATGACAAAACTGCTCGATAAATGCCTGGTGAGCATCGAGGAGGAGTGCCTGACAGTGGTGGAGGGGCAGTGTCAGGACAGCCCTGATCCGGGAATTATTCGCGCGCTACTGGATT